>JACPDC010000072.1 GCA_016184235.1 Deltaproteobacteria bacterium
CGCCCTGGCGGCGCGTTATCTCGCCCGGGAAAACGCGGCGACCCTTGGCATATTCGGCGCCGGATGGCAGGCGGGGGCGCATGTCCCGATGATGTGCGGGGTAAGAAAGATCAAGCGCATCCGGCTCTACAGCCCCACGAAGGCCAATCGCGAGCGCTTCGCCGAGGAGATGGAGAGAGAAGTCCGGGTTCCGGTGGAGGTGGTGGAGCAACCTCAAGAGGCGGCCGACGGGGCCGATATCCTGGTGGCGGCCACCAATGCCATCACCCGGGTGATCGAGCCGGAGTGGCTTCGCCCCGGAGTCCACCTCACCTGCGTCAAGGATTGCGAGCTGGGGGAGGAGACGATCCGCAGGGCCGATCGGCTGGCGATTCACTGCCGCAGGTTCGCGCCGCAGAATTACATCGCAGGCTTCGGAGACGAAGAGATCAAGGCCCACGACCCCGTGGATTTGCTGAAGCAAGGAGGCGGGGCCGTTCCCCCTCTCGAGCCTCCTTTCTGGGTCAGCGCCCCGGAGTTGAAAGATCTCGTATCCGGAAGGGTCCCCGGCAGAAAATCACAGAAGGAGATTACCTGCTTCATCAACAACATCGGCCTGGGACTCCAGTTCGCCGCCCTGGGGGCGGGCGTGTACGCGGATGCCAAATCTAAAGGAGTGGGGCGCGAGGTGCCGACGGATTGGTTTTTAGAGAGCGTGCACCCGTGAAGGACCTCAGGTTCGAAACACGTTGCAGCTTCTACGAAAGTTTGGAATACTGGCGACGTGCCGCAGGGACCTGACAACGGCTGGAAGTGCCTGAATGTCACCGTCAGCGACAAGGACTCCGGTGATGTTATTGAATACAAAATCCACTTCTACCGGAAGGCCGACGGATGGTACGAGGAAGTGCGCTATGACAGCCACGAGATCAAGAAGGGAAGGAAGACCCTTGCTCCGCATCTGCACGTCAAGCTCGCGACTCCATTTAAAGATCCCAGGAAAGGGGAAGAGGAGCTGAGGCAGATCATTGACAGGGTCTTGCCGGCCATTAAGGAGATAACTGTATGAGCCGCGTGCTAGCGATACGGGGGACCGAGGGAGAGAAGGAAGTCGATTATTCGTCTCTTCCGCTGAAAGAAATTCAGAAGAAGATTAAGGCTCATGAGAAGAGGTACGGAAGCTTCGTCAAGTTTTCGAAAAGCTACGACTGTGAATCCAGCCCCCCTGAAGACTACCTGGTGCTTATCGACTGGGAATGCCTGATAAACGAGCTGAAGCTTAGAAAAGGCGGCGGCCTTTCTCTCGTGAAGGGCGGCAAAAAAAAGCCCCGCTGACTTCCTTTCATTCAAACGACAGGGCGGCGCCGTGGGTGAGCGCCGGGTCCAGAGACCCGACCTGCCCTGATCTCGTCCTGAGGGTCGCCGCGTAGGGAGAAGGGCCGCGCGTTTTGATCCACGCGGCGAGCGGGCTCTGCTCGGTCAAAGGCCTGAGAAAGTCGAAAAAGTGAGGGCCGATCCGAAACCGGACACCCTCGCCGTTTAACTCCTCCCGCTGCAGCGGCTTTCCCTCGTAACCCAGGGCGCTCTTATACCATCTCCGCAGGCCGGCCAGGTCATCCACGGCTGTGGTCACAATGCTGATTCCGATGGCGCCGTTCTTGTGTGTAACCTCCCTGGGGACGCGCTCGTCGCGCGGGGTCACGTCCTGAATGAGAAAGGGCGCCACGCCCCGGTGCGGCTCGGCCGCCAGGGAGAGGAGCCATTTTACCCGGTAGCCATCCGGCCGGGTGCGCATCCAGGGCACAGGATCGGCGATATTCACGCCGGCATTGCGCAGTTTCAAGGTGTCGCCTGTGAGGTCGTCGGTCTGCATGCAGAAGTCAACCAGTCCGCCGCCTTTTTGCAGCGCGCCCCACCAGCGGTGATCCGGATTCTCCCGGTAGAAGGCGATGATCTCGATGTAGGAGCCGTCGGCGAAGGAGATCAAGCCGTTGTGCGTGCCCACGGGATGCCTGCCGCCGGGGATGACCGTGAAGCCGAGCTCCCGGTAGCTTGCGATCGCGGCCTCGAGGTTCGAAACGGCAATCACGATGTGATCGAGGCCGATAAGCATGAACAAAACTCCATGCCTTTCACACGAACTCCGGGACTACTTCGTTGAGGAAGCGGCCGAGCTGGCCGCGTTGATCCCAGGAGGCGAAGCGGAGCGCGATGTGGCCGATTCCGGCATTAAAGTAATTCTTTAATTCTCGAATGCACTCCTTTGGGTTTCCAGCGGTCGTGAATCCCTCGACAAAAGCGGCGCTGAAGTTCGACGTGTAGTATTTGTCGAGGAAGGCCTTGCTCTCCTGGAGCGCGGCGTTGCGATCTTCCTGAATGTTGATGTTGTGGTAGAGGGCGTTTCCCAGCCCGGCCGGATCGCGCCCCTCCTGGCGCGCCATCTCCAGGATGCGCGCCCAGTGCTGTTTGAATTGCTCCGGGCTCACCTTGTTGGTCATCCAGCCGTCGGCGTAGCGGGCGACGCGGCGCAAGCTCCGCTCCACTACGGCATCCGGCGCGCTCGCCCCGTCTCTCCAGGTCAGGCCGGTCGGATTGCTGGCGATCCAGATAGGGCAGGGCTGCTGCATGGGCCTCGGCTCGAGCGTCACATCCTCGAAACGGTAGAAGCGGCCGTAGTGCGTTGCCCGCTTCTGCGAGAAGAGCTTGCGGAGGATCACGATTCCTTCTTCGAGGCGGGCCATGCGCTCGCCCGCGGTAATGCCCATGACCGCATGCTCGCGCGCCTGCGCGGCGCTCTGCTCATTGGGGCCGCCGACGCAGACCACCAGCCAGGAGCGGCCGCTGGAGATCACGTCGAGGCTCGCCCACTGGTGGGCGAAGAGCACGGGATGGCGATGGGGAAATGTCGCCATGCAGCCGACGGCGAGCCGGACTTTTTGCGTGACTGCGGCTAAAGCGGAAAGCAGCGTCACCGACTCGAGCCTCGGCTTGGCGAGCAGGCTGTCGCCGACCCAGACCGCGTCAAAGGCGCCGGACCCCTCGGCGCGCTGCGCCATGTCGATGAGATCGCTCGTCTTGACCGCGCCGATGATGACGCCGCGATTGGCCAGCGTAAGACCGAAAGAAGATGTCATGCTCCCTCTCCGTACCCGAAAGGAAAACAACTTGTCAAGGGAACAAGTGATAGCAATCAGCATTCAGCGGTCAGCTTTTAGCTGAAGGCTGATTGCTGACGGCTGGCGAATGTTTGACACTCCGGACTGCAATTACTATGGTGGCCGTCACAGGAGGAGGCCATGGGCGCGAGCTTCAGAGATTTTGTCGCGGCGTGTCGGAAGAACGGCGAGCTGATCGAAATTTCGCAATCGGTCGATCTGCGCAACGTAGCCGCCCTGGTGCCGCAGTCGGACAAGGCGCTGCTGTTTACGAACGTCGAAGGCTATTCCATGCCGGTAGTCTCAGGGCTGCTGCAGTCGAGAAAACGGCTCTCCCTTGCCCTTGGCGTTCCCTACGAGCGGATCGAGAAAAAGCTCCGCGACGCCATGGAGCATCCCATCAAGCCGAAGCTGGTGAAGCAGGCCGCGGTCAGGGAGGTCATTCTCACCGAGAACAAAGTGGATCTCTACCGGCTGCCGGTGCCGATCTTCTCGACCATGGACGGCGGCCCGATGATCACCGGCGCGGTGGTGATCGCCGAGGATCCCGAGTACGGCATGAATGCCGGGATGTACCGGCTCATGCTGAAGGAGAAGAACATCACCGGCATCGACATCGTGACGCCGAACAACTTAAGACGGTACGCCGAGCGTGCCCTGCAGGCGATGAAGCCGCTGCCCGTGTCGATCTCGATCGGTGCGCACCCTTACGAAATGCTGGCCTCGACCTTCAAGGCCGCGCTCGGAACCAACGAGCTTGGCTACGCGGGCGGGCTCAGGGGCGGAGCCGTCGGCCTGGCGGCGGGCGAGACGGTCCCGGTGCCCTGCATCGCGGACGCCGAGATCGTCCTGGAAGGGGAGATCCTCCCGGAAGGGTGGGTTCATTCTGAAGGGCCGTTCTGTGAGTTCAACCGGCTGATGGGCGGGATCCATTGCAACCCGCGGGTGAGAATAAAAGCCGTGCTGCACCGGCGCGATCCCATCTACTACGCCCTGCATATGCCGTGGGAGAATATCTGGATGAGCGCGCCGATCTACGAGGCGGCGGCCTGGCGGGTGCTGCGCGAGGCCGGCGTTTCCACGACCGCCATCAACGTGACTCCGGGGGGCTGCTGCCACTGGCATATCATCGCGGCGATTAAGAAGCAGCCCGGCGACGGGAAAAATGCCATCCTGGCGCTGCTGTCGATTGCCGACATCAAGCACGTCGTGGTAACGGACGACGACATCGATATCTTCGATCCCGTCGACGTGGAGTGGGCGATCGCTACCAGGGTGCAGGCGGACCGGGACGTCGTCGTCATCTCCAACGCGCGCTCCAAGCCGCTCGATCCCTCTCTACCGCCGAGCGACGGCATACCGACCACCGCGAAGATGGGCATCGACGCCACGATCCCTGAAAACGTCCCGGCCGAGCGCTACAAAAGGATCGTCTATTTCAATGAGAAGCAGGCCCGGTTGAAAGACTACCTGGGTCCGGCGAGCGCCCCGGCGCCGCGCAAGAGCCGTGAAAGGGAGGAAGCTCCTATCGACGGCCTGGCCGGGAAGATAGTCAAGACGCTTGCCGCGTCGCACAGGTTTTTCGGGGAGATGCTCGATCTCTTTCCCAAGGAAGGGTACGCCAGGATCGCGCGCGCGATCGGCCGGCTCCACCAGGAAGGCAAGATCACGCAGGATACGGAAGGCAAATATCAGCTTAAGGCCGGGGCTTGAGCCAGACCCGGTAGCCGTTGTTGGGGTAGTTTAGGGCGTCGATCTCGAATTTTCTCAGCTCCGGCATGACCTGATCGACGAAGAGCTTGAGCGACTTCATCACCTTTTCGTGCTCCAGGGCGCCGAAGGTGAATTCGCCGAGAAAGCAATCCGCGCCCGCCTGTCTGGCGATCTCTTTGATCTGAGCCGTTACCTTTTCCGGCGAGCCGCAGATAAAGGAGTGCTCGCCGATGGCCCGATCCACGTCCAGCAGCTCCTTTTTCCTCTCCTCCCGGGTGATGTTGGCGAGATTCTCGTTGCCGTAGCCTCCATAGGCCCGCCCGCCGCCGACCCGGTGCCAGAAGTAGATCCAGTGCTCTTTGGATTCCTCGTAGGCCTGCCTGTCGCTCTTGCCCACGTAGATCTCCCGCATCAACGCCATGCGAGGCCTCGGCCCCGGCGGGTTGGCGCGCCGGTAGACCTCGCGGAAGTAGTCGAAGATCTCCCGCACCACGTCCATCTTGGGCGGGCACCACTGGACGGTGCTGATCCCCTCCGCGGCCGCGCCCTCGACCGACTCGCGGCTGCGCGTCGGCATCCACATGGGCGGGTGGGGCGTTTGCACCACGGGGATGTTCAGCTCGGCATTCTGTACGGTGAAAAATTTCCCTTCGTAGCTGAACTTCGGATTGGCCCATATCCCCTTCAGGATCTTGTAGGCCTCCCACATAATATCGTTCTTGCTGTCCCACGACGCGTTGTAGGCGCCGAAGGCGTATTTGCCGATGCCGCTGCCGATGCCGCATTCGAAACGGCCGCGGGTGATGTTATCGAGCATGGCGACTTCCTCGGCCACGCGCACCGGATGCCACAGCGGCAGCACGTAGACCAGCGGGCCGAGGCGGATTCTCTTGGTGCGCTGCGAGGCCGCCGCCATCCAGGCGCCGGGGCTCGAGCACTCGGCGAAGCCCATGTCGAAGTGGTGCTCGGCGACAAAATAATAGTCGAGGCCGGCCTGATCGATGAACTCCACCATGTCGAGATGGCGCGCGTAGAGATCCTGGTAGGATAATTCGGGGCGGTCGTTTTTCTGCAGGTGATCAAAGACGCCGATCTTCATGAGCGCCACTCTTACGACAACTCCCTCCCGGGTGCAAGCGCGCAGATGGCTATTGCCTGCTCTTTTGCCTTTTTACTTTTGACTTTTACCTTAACCCCGCTTCTACATCCGGAAGAACCGCCTGGCGTTCTCGCCCAGGACCGCGGCCTTCTCGGCGCGCGTCATATCCGCGCGCTCGCCGGTTTCATGGATCATCTGCTTCGCCGCCACGAGATCCACTTCATGCGGGTAGTCGGAGGCGTAGGCAAAACAGCCCGCGCCCACCTGCTTGATGACATAGGGGAGGATCCACTCGTTCCCCTCGCAGCCGATGAGGATCTGGCCGCTGGAGAGATAATCGTTGAGCGATCTCTGTTTCCCCGTCGGCGTCGTATAGATGCTCTCGTCGCGATCCATCCGGTCTTTGAGCAGCAGGATCCAGGCGCAGCCGCCTTCGAAAAAGCCCATCCTGAGATCCCGGTAGCGGTCGAAGACGCCGTGATAGACGAGCGAGACGAACTCCAATGCCAGCGGGACCGGATGCCTGAGCGTGCGCGCGGCCCAGGGGTCGGTGAAAGTATCCGCGCCCAGACCCAGGCTCGATCCCCCGTGGATGCCCAGCACGCAGCCCAGGTTCGCCGCCTCTTCGTAAACCGGCCAGTAGTAGTCGTGGCCTAAATGGAGCGGCAATCCGCGCGAGGGCAGCATGGCCCCCGGCAGTTTCAGATCGAGAACCAGACGGCGCAATTCCTTGACGGCGGCCTTGACGTCCTGCATGGCGATCAGCCCCACGGGATGGAGTCTGGGATCCACCTTGCGGTAGCGCTCGGAGACATAGTCGTTGAAGGCGCGGCAAACCCGCGCCGCATAATCCGCCTGCTGGAAGAAGCCTGCCGATAATCCCTCGGAGGGAAACAGGACCGCCTGCGCGATCCCGGCCTGGTTCAGGAATTCCAGCCAGTCTTCGCCCGAGCCCCTGCGGTGGCTGCTGGCGTCGACGCGCGGGCGCGAAGGCTCGATGACCTCGCCGGTCCGCCCGACATTGCGCGGATAATGGATGGCGTCCAGACCCGCGAACACGCCCTGCCGATTGCGCGACGGATGGAGCGCGATCTCGCGATCCGCCTCGTCGAGAAACGGCGCCATCTCCGGGATCGACTCGATAATGTGACCATCGCAATCAAAAACCATAATGTTTTCCGACACGGCCGTTCCCTCCGATTTCCTTGTATTACAC
>JACPDC010000073.1 GCA_016184235.1 Deltaproteobacteria bacterium
CAAGGCCAAGATCCCGCCGCGCGAGACCATGATTCACGCCGCGATCTATGAGGCCCGTGCCGAAGTCAACTCGGTGGCGCACACGCACCAGCCTTTGGCCACCGCCTTCTCGACCGCCGGCGTTCCTCTCCTGCCGATTTACAACCAGGCGGCTCCGTTCGCTCCCGAAACCCCCATTTTTCCGAGCCCGAGGCTGATCTGCAGCTTGCAGGATGGGGCCGAGCTGGCGCGCACGCTCGGCGATCGCATGGCGGTTCTCATGCAGGGGCACGGCATCACCACCGTGGGCGAGGGAGTGGAGCAGGCGACGGCTCACGCCGTCTACCTGGAAAGGACAGCCTATATGCAGTGGATCGCAAGCTCCGTGGGCAAACCCGCGTTGATGCCGCAAAAGGATATCGATGTGATGAAGGACAACATGAAGTATCGTTCCTACGACGCCTTCAACTACTTTGCCTCGTTGCTTGAGAAGAAAAGGTAAAGTCTGCTAGACATGTTTACAGCTTGTTGAGGAGGTAATCTGATGGCAACGATGAAAAAAGGGTCCGCCGCGGCCGCGGCGGTGAACGACTCCAGAGGCGCGCCGATCCAGGATTTGCGCCAGTGGCTGGAACGGGTGGACAAGCTCGGCGACCTGATCCGGGTCAGGGAGCCGGTGGACGTGATGGAGGAGATGAGCGCGATTTCTTACCTGGTAGCCAAGCACAGCCCCTCGCCCGCGATCCTCTTCGAGTCGCCGCGCGGCTACGAAAACAGTCCTGCCGGCGCCCGGCTGCTCTGGAATATCCTGGGGCCGAGCCTGAGAGAGTTGATCCGCCGGGTAAAGGACAAGCTCAAGAACCGAATCCCGCCCCGGGAAGTGCCCAAGAATCAGGCCGCTTTTTATGAAAACAGCGTGACCGGCGCCGCCGTCGATCTCAACCAGCTGCCCATTCCCAAGCACTGGCCGCTGGACGGCGGACGCTACGCCGGGACGGCCGATTGTGTGATCACGCGCGACCCGGACAGCGGTTATCTCAACGTGGGCACTTACCGGATGATGCTGCAGGGCAGGAACGAGGCCGGCCTCTACCTCTCTCCGGGCAAGGATGCGCGGCTCCATATCACGCGCGCCTGGCAGCAAGGAAAGCCCATCCAGGTGGCCGCCTGCTGGGGCATCGACCCCCTCTTCATGGTTATCGGCTCCCAGACCTTCGCCAAGAATGTCTCTGAGTACGAATACGCGGGGGGAGTCAAAGGAGAGCCTATTCCCGTGGTGCGCGGCACGACGACGGATCTCCTCCTGCCCGCCAACGCCGAGGTCGTCGTCGAGGGAATCATCCGGCCGAATTCGGTCAAGACCGAGGGACCGTTCGGGGAATTTCCCGGATACTACGGCAGGCCGGAGGCGGGCTGCCCTTTAGTCGAGATAACGGCGCTGCACTACCGCTCCAAACCCATCCTCACCAATGCGCTCATGGCGGATTATCCGTCCAACGAGCAGAGCGGCTTTTTCGCCATCATCCGCTCAGCGCGCATCTGGGACGACTTGGACAAGCTCGGCATCCCCGGCATCCAGGGGGTTTACTGCCATCCGGCCGCGGCCGGCGGTTTCGGCATGACCGCGATCAGTCTGGAGCAGCGCTACGCCGGACACGCGGCCCAGGCCCTGGCGCTGGCGGCGCAGGTGCCGGGCGGCGCCTACTACACGAAGTGGATCATCGCCGTCGACGAGGATGTGGATCCCACGGACATCGATCAGGTCATCTGGGCGATGAGCAGCCGCTGCAATCCCATCGAGGATATCGATCTTTTGCGCAATACCTGGAGCACGTGGCTCGATCCGACGCAGAACCCGCCGGAGGAGCGCCCCTACGGCTCCAAGGCGCTGATCAACGCCTGCAAGGAGCACCGCTACCTGCCGGTCTTTTCCAAGCGCACGACTCTGAGAAAAGAGATCTACGACCAGGTTGCTGCGCGCTGGAAAAAGCTCGGCCTGCCGGGCCAGGCCCCCGAAGTACGGGCCTTCGAGCAACAGTCCAAGGTCGTCTACCACGAGGTGGGCGGCTTTGAGCCCGGCAAGCAGCCGGGGGAAGAGAAGGTTGCTACTCGGAAGGACAAAAAATAAGCGGCTTAGAAATTGATCGTGACTGTCACGCTGTTCGCGTAGGAACCGGCGGTTACGTCCTGCCCGGCCGGAATGCGACCGTAGATAGTAACAGCGACATTCCGGTTTCTCGGCGTGCTCGGGTCTGAATAGACTTGAGTTCCTCCCGTGCCATCTCCCCAAATCGTGGTGCGCGATGCGTCCAGATAGAGGTTATAGTTCAGCGCCTCGCTCGCCTTGAGCATCCGTCTGGGATTGAAAGAGGGCGCCCCGCCTCTGTCCAAGGTGATCGTAATAGCGGCCCTGCGATTGCAGTTATAAATAACGCTGCCGGTAGAATCGAGCGGGAGACCGCTAAAGACATTGTAGCTGCCGAAGCTCACCGACGTCGTGTTGATGGTGCAGGATACCGCCACCGCGGCAGGAGCGGGAAGAGACGTCAGCGAAATGACAGCAAGGGCCATTCCAAGGACCAGCAGGCTTTTCCTCGCCTTCATGATGTTTGCCCGATCTTCACGGGACCACGCAGCGCAACGTTCCCAGTTTGATCACCGGCGCGTCGGACGCAGGCACTTCCAGGATAAATTGACACGCCGTTTCCTTATATTCAAGCAGAGCCGCATGGCTGCCGGGAGACACATTCTCGAGGTAAAATTCCCCCTGCCTGCCGATCGGCGATTCCAAACGCTTCCCGTCAGCCGTGACGGTCAATTGCCCAAAGGCCGGAACGATCCTCTGCCCCGCCAGTTCCACCACCAGGGCGCCCGTAACGCTCTGGATGCGCTCGACCGGGAACGTCACCACAGCCCCGCCCCTGAAGGGCGGCGCTACAGTTTTCTCCGTTGCGCCGACAGCACGGTCCAGAGGAATGTCCTGGTCCGCGATGCTCAGCCTGTTTCCGTAATAGGCGAGGAGCTCTGGTATCAGCAGGTTCCCCTGAGAATCCGTCCTCCCCACCTCTTGATTGTTGGCGTAGCCTCGAACCCCCGCCACGCCCGGCACTCTGATAAGGGCAAAGCCTTCTTGCACCGGCCGGGTGAGATAAACGCCCTTGCCGACCGCCGCCAGTCCCCCGGAGACGCCCAGAACCGTGTTGCCCTCTCCATTAATCTCACTGTAGCTCGCCTCGTAGCGGCCGTAGGGACCCTGGTATTGAAGCAGACCGGCCACCTGCTCTTGGTCCCTGTTTTGTGAGGCTTGAAGACGATAGCCAAAACCGGATCCGACAGGGAGGGATTTTTGCAATTCCGCGGCCTTGGTGCCGACATCGGCGCGCTGCTGATAGGAGACGCTGCCTGTGTTATCGCCGAGGAAAAAACTCAGGCCGACAAAGATTTCGTTCACATGGCCTTCGGTCTCGCGCGCATGGCTGCCCACTATAAACAGGCTTACGTAATCGATAAGGCGGCTGCTGACTGTAAGAGAAAGCCGCTGCGATCTCCCGCTGGCCTGGGAGTTTTGGAATGTGTGCTGCAGCGAGAGGCTGATGCCAGGACCCACGACCAAACCGGCGAAGGCATTGGTCTCTAACCACGGCCTTTCATCCGCAGCCTTCAAGCTCAGGGTAGCATAGTGAGGGCTCAGCGTTCGGATCGAGCCACCCAAGCTCAGCGGCCTGCCCAAATAGCTATAGCCGAGCGAAGCGGCGCCGCCATTCTGTCCAGCGTCATGGCTCGCGGCGGTGGAAAGCTCTATTTCCCCAAGAGAAAGACGCACGGTGGCGACGGGACCGGCGCTAAAAAGGCCGGAGGAAGCTTCGAGGCGCAGTCCGGAGGTCAGGGTGTCGGTCAGCCCCAGACGGTGACGACCAAGGAAGGCAAGCGGACCATAGTCCCAACTATCGGTCCCGAGATTATTTCTTCGGTAGCCCAGGTTGTAGCTGTATTCGTGCAGGCCTTGCGCCAAGACCCCGGTAGTGAAGTAGAAAGGAGAGACAACCTCCCGCTCGCGGCCGAAGGCGTCGCGAATAACGACCCGGGTGACGCCGCTGCCTGTGGAAACGGGAAGGTTCTTGAGCTCGAACTGACCCGGCGGCAAACGCTCTCGGCGCACCAAGAGACCGTTGACATAAATGTCCACCGTGGACGGCGTCAGTATAGCCTCGGACAGTCCCAAGGCGGGATAACGATAAAAATAGGGATCCAGGCTAAAGTCGCGCGAGAGGCTGAGGCCGCCAAGAAACAGACTTCCACCCAAACCGCTCGAACTGGCGAAGCTGTCGCCCGCGACCCAGCGCCTCAGGCTCTGGCGCTCATCGATGGTCAGGTTTGTGAGCCCGCGGATGGTAGATCCATCCATGTTGCGCGAGATACCGCTCAAGAGCAGGTTGCCGTTCATACTGAACCCGGCCTCACCGAACGCCTCATAATCTTTGAACTGCTGCCAGTTGACCGAATAATTGACAAAGGCGCTGGGGTCCTGGGCGTAGACGATACCCGCAGGGCGCTCTTGCCGAAGGTCCAGCACATTGGTGCCGAGCAAAGCCGGCCGGGCAGTCAAGCGCAGCGCTAGAGACTTTTCGTCCAATTCGAAGCTGATATCGGGGGCAAGGGAGGAAAGGGAAACATAGGTCTCCCCGCGGACGGTTTCCCGCCTGCCGGAGAAGCCGCGCAGGCCGGCCCGCTCAAGGTCCGATACCCGGGCCAGGATGTCCTTGTCCCGGATCAGGACCAGGACGTCGCCCCTTTCTGCTTGATTGACAATCAACTGGAGTAGGGCGCGCTGATCTTGCGCTGCTCGGACAAACGATGGCTTCGCGATAAAAAAGATTACCAGGAGGGTGAAGAGGGGGGCCAGGCGAAGATACTGGAAGAACATCCCGAGATCGGCCACTGCATCCTCACTGGCGGCAGGAATTCAACCGTTACGTTATTCGCTACAGGCACGTGGTGGCATTTCGAGCCTCTCCTTAAAAGCCTTCTGCGCACCTTGCACTTCGACAGCCAACGCCCCGATTCCGAAGCACTCGTTCTTGGGAAGTTCCAGTTCGTAGGTCTGAAGCCTTCCGGACAGAATGTACCAACCCTCCAGCTGTCGTTCAAAGATAGTGTCCCCTGCGGGCGCGTAGCCTTTAACTCTGATCTGCTCGGCTACGAAGTGGACATTTCCCGTATTTTTGACTTGAAACGAGAGGGCCCCCTTGCGCACGGACATGCCCTGAACTCGTCCTTCCACGATTCGTCTATCCGGCTGGAGAAAAATCGGGATACCCATCTTCGTCAGGAGTTGAACCTGCCCCCCTGGCTCCGGCCCGTCCGACTTTTTCAGAGGCGGGAGTTCCTCGACAAAGATACGGTAGCTCTTCTCGCTTGAGGCCACGGGCACCGTCGCGCCTACGCGCACTCTACGCTCCTCTCCAGGCGCCAAAGTAACGAGGGTCGGAAAAAACACGATATCATCCGTCGGAGTAAGTAAAATCTCGCCCTTCGGGCTTTGGTCCCAAGCGAACAGGCTGAACTGAAACCGCAATGCCTCTTTGCTCTCGTTGCGCAGGGTCAGCAGCGCGCTGGGGTTCTTCGCGGAAAGGAAAACCTGGATAGGAGTAACCGTAAACGTGGCGCCCCGGACGCTCCCGGGCTGGCTGAGGGCTACACCATGAAGCAGTCCAAAAAGTGCCAGGACTCTTACTCTTGCGCCGGAAAAAAACACACGCTCGAGAAGCACTAGAAGTTGACGGTAGCCGTCACCGCGGCGGCGGGGCTGCCTGTGGAAACGCCCTGACCTGCTGGAATCCGACCATTGACAGTAAAAGATCGAGGATTTCTGTTGCCAGAGACGTCTGAATCTAGAAGAGCCCTGCTGGAATGATCCCAGACACCGGCACGGCTGGAATCCTTGTAGAGGTCATAGGTGATCCTGGTTGTACCGCCCGACATTTGCCGGCCGGTCGCAGCGCTACGACTAATGCCAACAGCAGTAGCCGCCCCTTTGGTACAAGCAATCGTCACTGTCCCGGTGCCTTCCAGAGAGGCGGCTACGCTAGGGGCGATGGAATCGTAAGGGCCAAGGACGAGTGGAGTCGTGGATAAGGTGCAATTATTATGGACAGTAACGCTGACGCGCAAAGGGGCCGACGACGAGTCGGCCCGTAACTGTGCGGCAGATACCGTAAGCCACAGGGCGAAAATAGCCAGGCCGAGTCGGGTTGGCCCTTGCAAAAAAACCTCACGCAATCGGGTTGATGAGAAAGCGGCTGATTATGCTATTTTTTCAAACGGAAGACAAACAGAAAAATGAGCGGCCGAGAGCCGCCGGTTAGCTTTCGGGAGGACCCCTACCGGCCGGTCTTGCGTCCGGCCGATAGGGATATAGATAGGGGTAGTGTCGGGGTTTGCGGGGAGGGATCTAGAAGGCCTTTAAAAGTTGACGGTGGCGAGCACGGTATCGCTGTAGTTTCCTCCCGGGACATCTTGCCCCGATGGAATCCGACCATATACGGTGAAAGATCGCGGCGCCCTGGAGGGCGCCACGGGTGGATTAAAAAGATTGGGGGAGGAGTTTCCCCAGAAGATGGTACGGCCCGGGTCCTGGTAGATCTCATAGCTCAGTTTAACGCCGCCGCCTAACATGGCGCGCGTGGTGCCTATGCCTGGCGCATTACCGCCGGCGTCAAGGGCAATCGTCGTGACTGCGCCTTTCGTACAGGTGACCGTCACTGTCCCGATTCCGTCCAGTGGCAGCGTGGCATGAACTATAATGGGATCATAAACGCCAAAGGCCATCGGGCTGGTCACAATGGCGCAGTTATTAGTGACAACGGCGCTGACAGAGAGGCTGGTAGAGGCCGACCCTGCGGATATCATAGACGGAGAGCCGGCCAAAATGAGTGAGCCCACCAGCATCCCCCTGATCAAGTTCTGTATCTTGCGTTCGACCATAAACCTATTCTCCCCTCCCTCGCCGGAGCTTGTAAAGCCCCATTCAATAACGTCGCCTCATAGGCGGTTTGGACGCCCTGTTCCTCGTATACTGTCTAAGCTACAGGATTGCCGTTGACAACAAGGTGAATGCCTGAATTGAGGAGGGAAAAATAACTTAGTGCAGGTGAATACCTGACTCGGGGGAGGGGAAAAATAACTTAATCCAAGGAATACCGGCCGGCCAGGAAGGATATGGCTATGCCGGAGAAATGAGGCCAACAACGAAAAAGAGAGAAAAAGGTAGGATCCTGGAAGCAGGGGAGAGGGGAGAGAGAGGCTAGCGGATAGCCTCCTCTCCTCTCTCGTTCGTCCGTATTCGGATCACCTCTTCCACCGAAGAGACAAAGATCTTGCCGTCGCCGATCTTGCCCGTCTGGGCGGACTCCAGGATCGTCTCGACGATCTTCGGCGCCATCTCGTCCGGGGTGAGGATTTCGATCTTCACCTTGGGAAGGAAGTCCACGGTGTATTCGGCCCCGCGGTAGAGCTCCGTATGCCCCTTTTGTCTGCCAAAGCCTTTCACCTCGCTGATGGTCATTCCGGTGATACCGGCCGAGGTGAGCTTTTGCTTCACTTCGTCCAACTTAAAAGGCTTGATGATGGCTTCGATCTTTTTCATTTGAGCCTCCTCTCGCTTCGTGTTCGGGCTTCGACTGAGCTCAGCCGAAGTCTGGTTCGTGTTCGTACGAGCACGAGAAACGATCACGAACACGGTCTAGATATCGAAGTACAGAGCGAACTCATAGGGATGGGGTCTGAGCCGGATGGCATCGACCTCTTTCTTGCGCTTGTACTCCAGCCAGGTCTCGATCAC
>JACPDC010000074.1 GCA_016184235.1 Deltaproteobacteria bacterium
GGCCATTTTATTCTGGCCGTGCATGCCCTGGCCCTTACGGTCTTTTTCTTCTGGTTCTTTGTCGGCTATTGGACATTCTTCGATCCCCAGAGCCGTTTTCTCCTGACTCCGTATGGTCTCGGCGAAATCGGAGTCTTTGGCTTCAGCCTTCTTCTGTCCGTTACCGTGCTCGTCATTTCTTGCCCTTGTGCTGTGGGAATGGCCACCCCCTCTGCCATGATGGCTGGTACGGGAAAGGCCGCCGAGCACGGCGTCCTATTCAAGGGTGCGGACGCCATTGAGGCTACAGCAAAGCTAGATGCGATTGTGTTTGACAAGACCGGGACCCTCACGCGCGGAGAACCGTCGGTGACGGATGTAGTCGCTATCGGCGATCTGACCGAAAGGGAGGTGTTGAAACTCGCGGCGATCACGGAAAAGAACTCTGAGCATCCTTTGGGCGAAGCCATTGTTAGAGGCGCCAAGGAACGAGGCGATGAGGTCTCTGACGCTGACCGGTTCCAATCCATACCCGGACACGGGGTCGAGGCCGAGTGGCAAGGAAAAAAAATCCTTCTCGGCAACCGCAAGCTCATGAGAGAGAGAGCCGTCATCCTGGATGCGATGCTGCCCAAGGCCGAGGCTCTGGAAAACGACGGCAAGACTGCGATGTTCGTCGCCGTTGATGGAAAGCTCGCCGGAATCATTGCTGTGGCGGACACTCTCAAGGATTACTCGGTTGAAGCCGTCGAGGAGCTTCACCGCCTCGGGCTAGAGGTCCTGATGATCACTGGCGACAACCGCCGCACCGCAGAGGCGATTGCGCGCAAGGTCAAGATCGACCGGGTCCTGGCCGAGGTTTTGCCGCAGGACAAAGCGGAGAAGGTCAAGGCACTGCAAGCCGAAGGCAAGAGAGTGGCGATGGTGGGGGACGGCGTCAATGACGCTCCTGCCCTTGCTCAGGCCAATGTCGGGATCGCCATAGGCTCGGGCACTGATGTGGCGAAAGAGACTGGGCACGTTATCCTCATTAAGGAGGACCTCAGAGACGTAGTGGTCGCTATGGAGGCGGCCAAGGCGACCATGCGCAAAGTCAAAGAGAATCTGTTTTGGGCCTTCGGCTATAACGTGGCAAGCATCCCGATCGGCGCCGGGCTCTTCTATCCTTTTTTCAAGCTAGTGGTGAGCCCGGAGCTGGCGGCCCTGCTTATGGCGGTGAGTTCTCTCAGCGTAACCTTGAATACTTTGTTACTGAAACGTTTTGTCCCGACACTCAAGCGTGAAAGACCCGTTCAAGCAGAAAAGCCAACCCTGGAGCCGTCCTATGCCGGGCGTGGAGTGGCTGCGAGAAGGAGATAAAGATGGAGACTAAATCCGCGCCAGTCGATAGAAGCATTCTGCGCCGAAGCGCGTTTTGGTACGCAGGGACTTCGCTCGGCGTAGTTGTTCTGTTCCTGACTTTGACGGAGCTCGTAGGCGGCTACCGTGTAGCAGCCGTTGTCGGTGGAGCAATCTGGTCGTTTATTCTGTCGATGATCGTCACCATGCCGCTTTATACGGCTTTCTTTAAACGGAAGTTGACCCGATAAAACAGTGCTCCACTCACAGGAGGTGCGTCATGAAGTTGCAAATTTGGCCCTTTTCTCTCTCGGTGGGGGTTGTGACCGCCGTGGCTTCTGTAATCTGCGGCATCCTGATAGCCCTGGCGCCCGAGGCGACGATGGCGGCGGTCAGCTACCTCTTCCACATTGACCTGACCGGATTGAGCCGCACCATTACCTGGGGAGGCTTCTTTGCCGGGCTGGCGGTGTCGGTACTTTCGATGACGTTGGCGGCTGGCGCCGTGGCGTGGCTTTACAACCGCATCGCCCAACCGTAGGAGGGGCACATGAACATCATGCGGTCCCGCTTTGGTCCTGTGTTGCTTGTTTTCCTCGGTATCGCTGCGTTCTTCCTTGTGACCGAACATAAAGCTCATCTGTTCGGCATTCTGCCATATCTGTTGTTATTGGCTTGTCCCCTACTGCACTGGTTAATGCATGGGGGGCATGGCGGCCATGCCGGGCACCATGATGGCGGATCCAAGGGAGATGAAGAATGAACGATGCGCCCGCATACGGATTATGGCCGGTCGTGGTCATCAATTCCCTAGTATTCGTCATTTTTGCCTTCAGCTTCACCAAGCCGAAAACATCTCGAGACTGGCGTTCTTTCGGCGCCTTCTCTGCCTTTATTGTCGCGCTGTTTACTGAGATGTATGGCTTCCCGTTAACCATCTATCTGCTTTCAGCCTGGCTCGGGAATCGCTATCCTGGCCTCGATGTCTTTTCCCACGACGCCGGCCACCTGTGGCAGACGTTGCTGGATTTGGAGGGCGATCCTCACGCTAACCCACTCCATCTGGTCAGCGATCTGCTGATACTCGGCGGCTTTATCCTGATTGCGTCTGCCTGGAGGGTACTCTACGAAGCACAGCGCACCCGCACACTCGCAACCAGCGGACCTTACGCTTATGTACGCCATCCCCAGTACGTCGGATTTATGTTGATCATGCTCGGGTTCTTGCTTCAGTGGCCGACACTCATCACGCTAATCATGTTCCCTATACTGGTGACAATGTATGTCTGGCTAGCGCGCAGAGAGGAGCAAGAGGTGCTAGGGGCGTTTGTTGAAGACTACCGGCGCTATGCTGCCGCGACTCCGGCTTTCTTCCCGGGTTTTGGCGGTGCTATGCGGAGAAACGATGCATGAACGGAATTCAACTCTGGCAAACAAAGAAGGAGGCCAACAACATGGCGGACATTATGAGGAGAATGAAAAGTCAGGCTCTGCTGTTACTGATCGGGGTAATCCTGGTCGGTCTGAGTGGCACCGGCCAGAGTTTCGGAGCGGCAGCATCCGCGTTGACGCGCACTAATTCCGGTGGAGGCGTCACAGCCAAGGTGACCTATCTCAATCCTGAAGGCCTAGAGGGCCCTCGCTTTCAAGTGGTCCTGGATACCCATTCAGTGGACCTTGATGCTTTTGATCTCAAAAACGTAAGTGTCCTGCGAGACGACGCGGGTAAGGATTATCAGCCGACGCAAATGGAGAACAAAGGGGGAGGCCATCACCGCGAAGTAACTCTCGCTTTCCCAAAATCTGCTTCTGGATCTAAACGGCTCGAACTCGTGATTAAGAACATTGCAGGAGTCAAAGAGCGCTCTTTTCGCTGGGAGCTTAAATGATCTTAAAGTCGATCCTGACCGGAATGGCAGGCGCGTCGGGTCTCCTGGGCCTGTACTTTTCCATCCTGACTGTCGTCTCCGGCTGGGCCTTTGCCTTAAGCCAGTTTGGTAGCTTCTGGCATTTCATCGTAAGCCTGGCGCTTGGCTTCGGCATTCAGGTCGGCCTCTTCAGCTATCTTAGACGTGCGATTCGCAGCCATTGCGCTTCGGGCAGTGCCCTTGCGGTCTCAGGGACGACGTCAACAGCTGCGATGATCTCCTGCTGCGCCCATTACTTGACAAACGTCTTGCCAATCGTGGGCGTGGCCGGATTTGTGACTCTGGTGGCTCAGTATCAGGTGGAGCTGTTTTGGTTCGGACTAGTCTCCAATGCCGGTGGAATTATTTACGTCGGAAACAAAGTCGTTCAACTCTCCAAGATATAAAAAATGACCGCTTCTCAGACTGCGGAGGCAAGTTTTCTGGCGCATTGGCACAGAGATAGACGATCGGAGGGAGGGAAATGACGACCAAAAGAGAAAGAAGAATGCAAAGGATGCAGGTGATGAGCCAGCGACGAAGGATGAGGTTGTGGAAGCGTTGGGCCTACTTCTTCATCGTGTCTGGCGCGGCCGTTGGCGCTGGATGGCTTCTCGTACCTGCCTTCTGGGTCCAGGGGTCACGGTCCGACGACGCCGCTATCGTGGAGATCAAGGGCACCATGGGGGGGTTCTCGACATCAATGATCCGGGCCAAGGCAGGCCAGCCTCTAACCATCCGGCTTACCAGCGTGGACAACCGCTTCCATACCGACGGCGGGGGAAAACATCAGTTCGCTATCGACTATCTAAAAGTCAATATTATCGCGCCTCCTCTTGGGACGCGGGAGGCGACCTTCACGCCAGCCGAGCCGGGGATTTACGATTACTACTGTGACGTTTGCTGCGGCGGCCGGGCAAACCCGACGATGGTAGGGAAATTGATCGTAGAGGCCTGAGCCATGCAGCCAGGACGAGTCCTCGCTTTTTCAGTGGTGGCCATCGGGCTTATGGGGCTAGCAGTCCTCGCCGGGTTAGGCGCTCCGCACGCGCCGACCGCTGAGGCAACCTCACTCCTTCCAGCCGCCACACTTGGCATGGTGATCGTTGCGGCGCTCGTTGACGGCATCAACCCGTGCGCCTTCACAGTTCTGCTGCTATTTATTACCGCGCTCCTGGCGTCCGCCCAGGGGCGAAGCCCGGAAGACACGGCCTCACTGCGCAGCCGGGTGGTGGGTCTCGGCTCCATCTACATCGCGTCTGTTTTTCTCACCTATCTGGCGCTCGGGGTCGGTCTTCTCTCCACGGCCGCCATTTTGACCCAGCGCCATCTGCCAGCAAGACTTGGGGCTGTAACGGCTATCGCCCTTGGACTGTGGATGCTCAAGGACTACTTCGTTCCGGAACTCGGCTTCCGTCTCGGAACCCCCGCCGCAGTAAGCCAATGGGCGCGCTCCTCGGCCCGCCGGGCAACTGTCCCATCTCTTATTGCCGGAGGGGTGCTGATCGGTTTGTGCACGCTGCCCTGCAGTGGCGCGGTGTATTTGGCTGTGCTCTCGCTGCTGGCGATGCAGCCTACTGCCCTGGCCGGATTCGGTTACTTGGTCCTGTATAACGCGCTGTTTGTTCTTCCGCTGGTAGGAATCCTTCTCCTGGCCTCCGCCCGCCCCTCGCTTAACCGCCTGGCCCACTGGAACCTGCACCACAGGGAGCGGGTCCGTCTCGGCATCGGGGCCGGAGTCGTAGTCATGGGGTTTGCCATACTTATAACCATTTGATGAAGGGCGGATATCCTTGATATGTGCCATCTTCTTCTCGTACTGCCGTTGGTTTCCTTGATTCTGTTTTCGCTGTTGCCCCTGGAGGAAGCAGCGCCGCTCTACTCCTTAATTCTTCTCTTTTGCGCGATTCTTTACTGGCTGATCTGGAGGGCCATGCGCAGGCCGGTGACTACAGGGGTAGAGGGGATGATGGGCGCGGTTGGCCAGGTCATCCAGAATGGGAAGAGAACGCACAAAGTGTTTGTTAAAGGCGAGATCTGGGATGCCATATGCGAAGAGGCTCTCTCAGTCGGCGAATCTGTGGAGGTCATAGGGTTGAAGAGGATGGAACTCGCAGTCCGAAAACGATTGCGGCGTCAAAATCACGCGATAAGCGGCCGAGAGGGCGCGTCCCGCTGAAACTTTAAATCAAACCCGCCCATCTGGAAAAGACCGCCTTGCCGATGCTCTGGAGGTGAGGCAGGTAGCTTGCTGCCATTTCCGTGATGCGTCGTCCATCCAGCTTTCCTTCTCTCAGCTCCCCTGCAAATGTCCGGACCATCTGCTTGATGATTTTCTCCGTAACCTCCATGTGAAAGAGGAACCCGTAAGCGCGGCCGCCGTAGCGGAACGCCTGGCAGGGAGTCGAAGCGGACGAGGCCAGCAGCTCGGCGCCGCGCGGCAGCTCGAAGACATCGCCGTGCCAGTGGTAAGCGGTAAAAGAGGGTTCCACTCCGGTCCATAGTCGGTCTTTCGTAGCCCCTTCGGCAAGGCTCACCGGATACCATCCGATCTCTTTCTTTTTCCCCTTTGTAACCCTCGCGCCCAAGGCCTTTGCCAGGAGTTGGCTTCCCAGACAGACGCCGAGCACGGCCTTGTCTTCTTTGACCGCCTGTTCGATGAGCCGGATCTCGTCGCATAAAAAAGGATAGCGATCCTCCTCATAGACCCCCATGGGTCCGCCCATGATGACGAGCCCCGCAGCCGCACCCATTTCTTTCGGGACCGGCTCTCCTTTATAAACACTCACGGCTTGGATGGCTATCCGCTTCGCCTCAAGAGCGGCGGCGATAGTTCCCGGAGTCTCACACTCGATATGTTGAATCGCCAAGATGGTTTGCACGGATCCGCCCGCCTTTCTTTCGGCCCAATACTTGAGCACAAGACATGCCAGTTTTCCCTTGCGGAGGCAACGCTCTGGCCGCTCTCCGTATTTGCGTAGGGCGATAAGCTTTTCGCGAAACTTGGAAAATCACCGCTAGATTTTCTTGATTCCTGGAAACCGTCCTGCCTTTTCCGACTTGGAACCGCCGAGAATCCTTGCTGTTTTCTCTGGTATGTGTTTTGCACCTCCCGCGTTAAGTCAAAAGACTCAATTGGTCCGTTGACTCCCGTGGAACCAAAATGAAGCTCGGACGCGAAAGCGCATACGCCATCGAAGGCCTGCTCATGCTGGCCGGGAAACGCTTCGGCACGCCGATCCTTTTACGGGATATCGCGGCCTCCCGGGGGGTCCCCAGGAGTTTTCTCGCGAAGATCTTCCAGAAGCTTACCAGGGGCGGGATTGTCCTCTCTTCCCGGGGAGCGGTTCGCGGCTATGCCCTGGCCCATCGACCGAAGGAGATCAAAGTGAAAGACATTCTCCTGGCGATCGAGGGACCGGACCTGCTGGACCGCTGCATTCTATGGAGCGACCGCTGCGCTGAATCCAACCCCTGCCCCATGCACCACTGGTGGAAGCCGGTGAAGCAGCGGGTCATCAGGGAATTAATGGAGCAAACCACACTGGCCGATTTAGCGAAGAGGGCCGCGTGAGGCGGCATGCGCGGAGGCGTCGAATGACTAAAAAATTGCATCAAGAAATTTACAGCGAGGGTTACAGATGAGACGATTTGTTTCCGTGATTGCCGCGGCACTTTTGCTGCTTGTTGCTGCCGGTACGATCAAAACCGCCGAACTGAAGCCGCCGCCATCCTCTCCCAAGCTGCTCGCCCTGGGCAAGCGGATCTACGGCCAGCAATGCGCGGCCTGTCACGGCCCGCAGGGACGGGGCGACGGCGAGGCGGCCTACCTGCTCTATCCCAAGCCGCGCAATTTCGTCGCCGCGAATTACCGTCTGGTCTCCACCTGGGATCGCATACCGACGGAGCAAGTAAAACCTCCAAAGAGTCCTGCTCCGGACGGGAGCGGGGGCGAGGGCGTAATCCAGCTGCCGAAAGCTCCTCCGTTCGACGCCGCGGCCAAGGCCCGCGCCCTGGAGCTATATAAGGATGCCTGCGCCTCGTGCCATGGGGCAACCGGCAAAGGTGACGGCACACAAGAGCAAACCGACGAGGAGGGGTTTCCCACGCGGCCGCGCGACCTCACCGCGGGCGTCTTCAAAGGAAGCCCGGAGCCGGCGCAGCTTTATCGCCGCATCGTCGCCGGCATTCCCGGCAGCCCGATGCCGATGAGCGATTGGGCCTACGGTGAAGATGCCTGGCACCTGGTGAACTACGTCCGCGCGCTGTCGAGCGACAGACAGCGCGAGCGCGTGGAGATGAAAAAGTTCGAGATCGTCGCCACGCGCGTGAAGGAGCTCCCGGACCATCCCGACTCCGGCATCTGGCGTCTTGCCCCTCGGGTCAACCTCCACCTGATGCCGCTCTGGTGGCGCTCCGACCGGCCTGAGGAAGTCACTGTGCGAGCGGTCCATGACGGAAAAGAGATAGCCTTTCTGCTGATGTGGCACGATGAGACCCATGATCACACGGCGATGCGGCCGCAGGATTTTCGCGACGCCGTGGCGGTGGAATTCTCGCTCACCAGAAACCCGCCCTTCTTCGCCATGGGTGAAAAGGGCAAG
>JACPDC010000400.1:0-1763 GCA_016184235.1 Deltaproteobacteria bacterium
GCTACAACGACTTCCTCACCAAGCTGCGCAGCGAGAACAAAGAGCAGGCCTCTCTCATGAACGTGGAGCCGTTCACTTTAAAACAGGTGCAAGAGCAGCTGGATGCGGGAGTAACGCTGCTTGAGTATTTTGTCGTGGAGCAGCAGGTGCTCCTCTGGGTGGTAGAGAAAGAAAAGGTGCGCTCTATAAGGATCCCCGCTACCAGGAACGATCTGGTCGCCAAGGTAACGGCGCTCCGAGACACTGTTTATCACGTAGGTGAGAGAGAAAAATTCCAGAGCTATTCGCAGGAGCTCTACAAGCTTCTGATAGAGCCTGCCCTGCCGCACATCCAAGGCAAAGAGCTTCTGCTCATCCCCCACGACGTGCTCCATTACCTGCCCTTTCAGGCCCTAGTTTCAACCCAGGGCCGCTATTTAATCCAGGACTACCCGATCTACTACCTCTCCAGCTCCAGCCTGATGCAGTTCACTAAAGAGAAGAGAAGGGCAAGCGGGGATAGGGTGCTGGTCATGGGCAACCCGAGCCTTGGGGATGAGGCCTACAATTTACGCTTTGCCGAGAGGGAGGCGAAGGAGATAGCGCGGGTTTATCCGAAGAGCGAGGTTTATCTTAGATCTGAGGCGACCAAGCTCAAGGCCATGTCGTTGAGCCCCAACTACGACATCTTGCACTTTGCCGTCCACGGGGAGTTCGACCAGGAAGATCCGCTAAGCTCGGGCCTCCTGCTGGGGCCAGAGGGAAAAGGCGCCGGGAAGCTTAAGGCGAGCCAGATCTTTTCATTGAATCTCAAGGCGGGCACCGTGGTGTTGTCTGCCTGTGAGACCGGGTTGGGCAAAATCACCAATGGCGATGAGATCATAGGGCTTACCCGGGCCTTTATCTACGCCGGCGCGCCTTCGGTGATCACGACTCTGTGGAAGGTCAACGACCGGGCGAGTTACGAGCTGATGAGCGAGTTCTATACTCAATTGAAGAAAGGGAAGAAATCAGACGCGCTGAGGCGGGCCCAGCTCAAGATCATGAAGAGTTATCCCGAGCCCTTCTTCTGGGCCGCCTACGGACTTACCGGGGAGCCGTAGCGAGAAGATGAGCCTCATCGAGGTCCTCAAGAGAAGAAAGCGGCGTTTTTACAAGTCCCTCGTCCTGGCCCTTTCCGTCAGCCTGGTGACCTCCCTCGCCTCCACCATGGGCTACCTGGAGACGTTCGAGGCCAGGGCGCTGGACCTGCTGCTCTGGGCGCGCGGCCGGATCAAGTCTCCCGAGATCGTCCTGGTCCACATCGACGATCAGGCCTTCCGCAACCTCGAGGAAAAGCAGCCCCTGCCGCGCTCCTACCTGGCGAGCCTCATCGAGGTGCTGGCAAGAAGCGGCGCTAAAGTCATCGCCATGGATATTGAGCTCAAGGTGAAAACCAACCCGCGGGAAGACGCCCTTCTCATAAAAGCTATTCAAGGCGCCTCCGAGAATGGCATAACCAAGGTCGTGCCGGTCTTCGTGATCCGGCCGGACAAGGAGGATGACGGCAGGCTCCTCTACTCCCGGACCGCTTTCTTCAGCCCCGACTTAACGCCCGTGGCCGGATTCGCCAACGCGCCCATAGACCCGGACGGCTTCGTGCGCCAGCTTCCCGTAGCCGTCCGAGGGACCGATGGCAAGGTTCTGCCCTCGCTCGCCCTCGCGGTCCTGGCGCGCTACGCCGGTTACGACAACGCGCGCCTCGAGGAAGCGCTCAATCGGGGAGAAAACGTATCGCTGCTGCT
>JACPDC010000400.1:1797-3718 GCA_016184235.1 Deltaproteobacteria bacterium
GCGACCTTCGGGGACAGCCGGGACTTTTTTCCGACCCCGCAGGGATTGATGAGCGGCGTCGAGATCCACGCCAATATCATCCACACCATTCTCTCCCGCTCACAGATCCTGCCCGCCCACAAACTTCTTGCCTTGTTGTTATCCCTGCTCTTTGCCCTGGCGATGAGTTTGTTGCTCTCGCTCTTCCGGCCGATCACGGTCACGATCCTGGGACTGATCGCCATCCCGCTGGCGCTCATTCCGTTGAGCTACCTGGCCTTCGCCCGCCTGGGACTGTGGGTCGACTTCGTGACGCCGCTGTTGGCCATCCGGCTTGGCGGGCTGGTCGGCGATCTTCTGGAGAGAAAACATATCCGCAAATCCCTCGGCCAGTACGTGGACCGCCAAGTCGCGGATCAAATCGTCCGCCAGGAGGAGAGTCTCGGCGGGCAAAAGCTGAAAGTCAGCGTTTTTTTCACCGACATCAGGAACTATACGACCCTCTGCGAAGGCTCGCCTCCGGAAAAGGTGGTCGGCATTTTGAACGAGCTTTTCGAAATGATGACCAAGGTGATCTCCAGCCACCACGGTATGATCAACGACTTCATCGGAGACGCGGTCATGGCCGTTTTCGGCGCGCCGAAAAATAATCCCAGGCACGCTCGGGACGCGGTCGAAACGGCCCTGGAGGTTCAGGAGGGACTGGCCCGTCTTAACGAGAAGTGGCAGAGCCGCGGCTACCAGCCGATCCGCATAGGCGTGGGGATCCACACCGGCGAGGTGGTGGCCGGGATCGTAGGATCCGAGGGGCGAAAGAAGTTTACTTTTACCGGAGACACGGTCAACACCGCCTCCAGGGTTGAAGGTCTGAACAAGGATTTCTCAACCGGCATCTTGATTACCCGAGAGACCCTGGAGTCGGTCGACGGGAAATTCAACGTCCGGCCTTGCGGCCAGGCCAAGGTCAAAGGAAGAGACAGGCCGGTCGAAGTCTTCGAGGTGCTGGGGTTGAGGACGGCGCCCTGAACGGACCGGGGCGGTGTGACCGGCGTCACACCAATAATGTGACGGAGAGGCCTTGATGATTCCGGTGGTTGTATTAGATTAGAGCATGATTCCGGTGGTTGTATTAGATTAGAGCAGTAACGGAGGGTGATTTTATGTGGGCAAATTTAATTCGTATGGTGTCCCTGGTCACTTTACTCCTCGCCTCTATGGCCCCCGCCGTCTTGGCCCAATCGCGAGAGGCGGTGGCGGTCCTCACAGAGCTGAAATTCAATCGCGGCGATATTCAGATCAAGGCAGTCGGCAAAAAAGCTCCGGAAAAGCCGGCCCCGCTCCAATCGCTCTACCCGGGCACCCAGATCGTTGTCACGAAAGACGCCGTGGCGGTGATCCTTTTTACCGACGGCATGAAGACGGTCACCATCGACGAAAGAAACTCTCCCTTCGACGTCAAGCCTCCCGCGGCGAAGGAGGGATCGTCCGGCGCCGGGATGAAGCAGGTGGCGAGCCTGCTGTTCGGCAAGAAAAAGCCGCCAACCTATATTGCACTGGCGGTGCGAGGCGGCAAGCATCCTCCTACCCTGATATCCCCGCGCGAGACAAAAACCATGACCGATGCGCCTACCTTTAGGTGGATGGGGATGGAGATGCAGACAGGCACGCTGCGCGTGTACGGTCCTGAGGGGCAGGTCTGGGCGGCGGAAAACATCGCGCGCACGCAGCTCCAATATCCGGCGACTGCGCCCCGCTTGAAGCCGGGCGTGGAGTACAGCTGGTCGATAGAGAAAAAAGGTTTTGCCGCGGAAAAGGCCCGTTTCACGGTGCTCAGCCCGGCGGAGGCCAAACCTGTCCAGGAACAGGTGAAGTCGCTGGAGGGGAATGCCGGGCTCTCCAAGACCACGCTGGCGATACTGAAGGCCAGTTTGCTGATCTCCCA
>JACPDC010000075.1 GCA_016184235.1 Deltaproteobacteria bacterium
GCCGGCAGGCCCCACCAATAACCGGCCCGGCTCGGCAATGAACTGAACTTTCTTGTCGAAAAGCTGGCGAATCTGCTTCCGGATCTGGAATGCCATGCGTTCGAAATTCACTCCGATCTCATTGTCGAAATGCTGGATGGGAAATCCGCCGCCGATATCCATAATCTTGAGCGGCACATCATGTTCTTTGGCCTGGTTGAAAATATGCGCGGAAATTTCGAGCGCCTGAAGATAATTTTCAACGTTCTTGGATTGCGATCCGACGTGAAAACTGAGACCGGTCGGAACCAGCCCGAGCGAGCGCGCCTTGCGCAAGACCAGATGCGCGTCTTCCGGATCGGCGCCGAATTTGAGCGAAAGATTGACCACGCTTCCCTCGTTTCCCACCTTGATCCGCAGCAGGACATGCGCCCCCGGATAATGCTCCGCGATCTTGTAAAGCTCGGGCTCGTTATCGAAAGTCATCATCCGCACCTGCCGCCGGCGCGCCGAGATGATGTCCTCGGCCGACTTGACGGTGTTGGCGAAGATAATTCTATCGCGGGAGGCTCCGAGAGAGAGAACCTGCTTCATTTCCGAGGCGCTGGCGACGTCGAAGCCCGCCCCCAGTTTGATGAATGTCTTGATAACCTTGGGGTTCGGATTCGCCTTGATGGCGTAGTACGGCATGACTTCGGGCAGGCATTTGCGGAAGCGCTGGAACTGTCTTTCGAGAACACCCCGGCGAATCAGCAGGAACGGAGTGCGATGTTTCTTCAGCATCGCCCGAATCAGATTTTCGACTCCGCTGACGTCCGGCCTGGATTTCGACAGCTTCGGACTAGCGGGCGGCTTTGGAGTTGGCATAGGCACGTTTTCTCTCGGCATGATCGACTAGAAATGTGGTGAACTGCCAGACATCTTCCTCGGGGGGACGAGGGATGTCGAATTTGGTGAACTGGGTATTCAGATGCGCGAGCGGCGTCCAGTCCACCGGTTCCGAAATGAACGGGCTGATGTATGGGACGCTGATTTTTAAAATTTCTTCGTGATTGATATCATCGGGCAGGCAAACGCCGTTTTTCGGATTATGGATCATCCAGATCGCCGCCGCCACAACGGAGATGGCGACCTGAAGCGTCGTGGCCTGCTGGTGGGGGACGTGCTTGCGGGCATCGTGTATGCTCAAGAGACTGCCGCACCACCAAGATTTAAAGTCGTGTCCCATCAACAGGACGCCGAGCTGATCCTCGCCATCGACAATTTCATCGCTCATGATGCGCTGTTCTTCCTGCAGTTTGTACTGGCGCATTTCCAACTCGTGCAGCGAATTGATGGCGACATCCGCCGGGCAGTACGCGTAGTGGACGGTGGGGCGGTACACGGCCTCGCCGTCTTTCCACACCGTCAGACGATCGGAGATGCTGAAGGCCTCGCCGTGCCGGATGACCATGCCCGTAATCTCGCCGCAGGGCACCCAGGAGCGAACCCACGTCTTCATCCCGAGTGTGGATAGACAGATTTGATTCTTCGGCCCCGTCTTGTGGAAAAAGGCGTTCTCGGGGACGTAGCGTTCGTGCGTTCCCCAGCCCAATTCGGCGGGCGCCACGCCTTCCTCAAAGAAGCCTTCGATGCTCCACGTGTTGACGAATTCATTCGCCCGCTTGGGCTTATCGGTGATCTGTGTATCCCGCTCGCTGATGTGGATGACCTTGACGCCCGCAAGCTGAGCCAGCGTCGCGAAATTTTTGTCCGCGAGGGCTTTTTCCAATCCCGGGCGCCGCGGGTCGCTCGGTTTTTCTTTTAAAATTTTCTCCGCAATTCCAAGCAGGGCATGTTTCGTGAAATGGGATACGAGACCCGGATTGGCTCCGTGATCGACGATCGCTGTCGTTCCTTTGTTGTCGCCCCACGTCTCGATCCGTTTCCGGATTTCCATGTGCCGGGTGTACAGGGTGTATTTGGTCGGGTCGTTGCGCATCGAGTCTTTGTAAGGATTCCACTCTTCGACGGAGGTGTTGACGTAGAGCACTTGATGGTCGCGGCACCACTGGAGCATGGCGTTACACTCGATATTCCAGGCGAGGTCGATAATCATGTCGCCGGGGCCGACATATTTTGCGAGCAGCTGTTGGTAATTATCTTCCGTGACTCGATCGAAAACATAATGGACTCCACGCTCCAAGGCGTCCTTTACGCGTGAGCGGTTATCGACGAAATCCATGATCGTGATATCTTTCGCGGGCATGTCCATGAATTTCAACACGAGCGGCACGGCGCATTGCGATACCGACCCGCAGCCAATGATGAGCAATTTTCCGCTAAACCTCATGTGGAATCTCCATGCCATTGAAGGCGATGAGCCGGAAGCTATCCGATGACGGGCTTTATTTCAAGGTTTTTTTTAAGAAGCGGCGGCAACCGGCATGCCGATTGGCGTGGACGTGCTTTTTCGCTTTTCTTACTTCTGTTTGGATCCCCAGACCTCTTGGAGCCGCCGGTCGCGGCCGCAGGCGGCGCGGTAGAGCTGGTAGCGCGCCGGGTTTCTCAGGTGGAAGTCCTGGTGGTAATCCTCGGCCGGATAGAACCGGGATGCCGCGACGATTTCGGTCACGATGGGCTGTTTGAAACGGCCCTGCAAGGCGGTCTTGGACTTTTCCGCGAGGCGTTTCTGTGTTTCGTGGTTGTAGAAAATGGCCGTCCGGTACTGGTTCCCGAAGTCGCAGAACTGGCCGTTGGGCGTGAGCGGGTCGATATTGCGCCAGAAGACGTCGAGGAGTTTTTCGTAGCTGACTTTTTTCGGATCGTAGGTCACCTGCACCGCTTCGGCGTGGCCGGTGGCGCCGGTGACGACTTCGTCGTAAGCCGGGTTTTTTTTCGTGCCGCCGGTGAAGCCCGAGACGGTCGAAACGACGCCGTCCACCTTGTCGAAGAGCAGCTCCACGGACCAGAAACAGCCGCCGGCAAAAACGGCCTTGGCGGTCTCCGTTCCCTTGCCGTCCCGCTGGGCCGCATAAGCCATCCCTGCCAGGGCGAGAAAGACGATACCCAATGACTTTATCAGCTTCGCGCTCTTCATGAATGCCTCCGATTTCCTGCCTCCAGTTTGATCGCTGTTTTTTTTACCTTTTTCCTTTCCTCCTGCCCATAGATCCCCCTCCCGCCTCCAATATACCCCGGCTGCGTTTAGAACTAAATACTGAAATACCGGACGGTATTGTGTCGTCGGCCTCGTTCCGGGAGTCGTACTATGCTAAACCTTAAACCATGGCTCTCCATATCGTTTCACCTAAAAAAGAGAAATTCCTATTGGAGCGTATGCGCGCTTTGGGCGTTCGGGAGCAGGAGATCGAGGAGCAATTTGTCCGCTCCTCGGGAGCCGGCGGCCAGAAGGTCAACAAGGCTTCCACCTGCGTGGTGCTATACCACCGGCCCACGGGCATTCGGGTGAAGTGCCAAAGGGAGCGCTCGCAGGCCCTCAATCGTTTTTTGGCGCGAAGAATCCTGCTGGACAAGATCGAGGCCAAGCTTAAAGGGGCCGAGTCTTCCGAACAGCAAGAGATTGCCCGGATCCGCCGGCAGAAAAGAAAGCGCTCGCGGCGCGCCAGACTCAAGCTCCTCGCGGATAAGCGCCGCCAGGCGGAGAAGAAATCCTCACGCGCCGGCGTCCGGCCTGAACACTACGAAAATTGAGGAAAGAGGATCAGGTCTGGCGCCTACGACAGCCGCACGCCTCAAGCCTCAACGAAGGGATGAAGGGGAAGACCGCCCGTTCGTTGACAGTTTTAGCGGGGCGATGTTAACTTGGCTGGCCGGGAGGAAAGGAGACGGAAAATGGCGCTGCATGTCAAGAGCGAAAGCGTGCCGGAGCGCAAGGGCGTCCGGACCGGAGGCCAGGGCCAGGGGTCGATGATATCGAGGAAGGGCTACGGCAACGAGTGCAGCCTGATGATCGCCTCCAGGGCGCCCGGCTACCATACCACGCCCCACGTTCACGAGTCCGAGCAGATCAATTACGTCCTGGAAGGGGAAATATGGTTCTTCGTCGAGGACCAGGGATTCCATTGCAAGAAGGGCGACTTTCAGAGGATCCCGGCAAGCAAGGTCCATTGGGCCTGGAACCGCTCGGACGAAGAGACGGTGGTGGCGGAGGCGCATGCCCCCGGCCTGGTCGGCGGCAAGGCCGGAGAGGGAGCGGTGGCCCTGTTCGACGACGGAGAATCGCCCAAGATCACCGGCCCGGGAGAAAATAAATTCGTGCCGTTCGATTTCGCCGCCGTCGAAACCAAATACTTCGGCCGTTGAGGGTCTCATGAAATCGGCGAATTCAATCCTGTTGACCATCGCTCTGCTGGGGCTCGCGTCTCTCGCTGAGCCGATTTTGGCGCAGGGGCCGACGCGCATCCGTTACGGTGTCACCGCCTCCGTAGCCCACCTGCCGGTGTTCGTTGCCAGGGACAGCGGCCTGTTCGCCAAATACGGCTTTGACACGGAGATCATCCATGTCCGGGGCGGCGCGTTGATCACCATGACCATCATGAGCGGGAGTGTGGAGTTTTCCGGCGCCGGTGCCGAATCGGTCGTGGCCGCCCGCATCGAAGGGGGGGATGTGCTTCTCCTGGCATGCCCGGTGGACACCGACGCGGTCTATCTCGTCGCCCGGCCCGAGATCAAAAGCGCGGCCGACCTCAAGGGCAAAGCGAGCGCGGTCACCCGTCTCGGCTCGACGACTCACTTTTACCTGAGAACCGCTCTGAGGCATGTCGGCCTGGATGCGGAAAAGGACGTGACGATTCTCCAGTTGGGCGCCGGCGGCGAGATCGTCGGCGCGATGATGAGCGGCCGGGTGGCCGCCGCCGCGCTCACCCTGCACAACGCCTATCCCCTGATGCAGAAGGGCTGGCCCGTGCTGGCCGATCTATCGAAAGCCGACTTTATCTATCCTTCCTCGTGCGTGGCGAGCAGCCGGGGCTTCCTCAAAGGAAACCCGGCCGTGGTGGAGCGCTTTCTCAAGGCCTATCTGGAAGCGATCCGCCTCATTAAGAAGGATAGCGGTCTTAGCGAGCGGGTCTTCAAAAAGTGGCAGCGAGACGCCGATGCTTCGGTGATCAAAAAGACCATGGAGGTTTACGGACCCCTCTTCAAGCCTGTGCCCAGCGTGCCCGACAAGGGGCTCGAGGTGGTCGTGAAAGAGCTCGCGCGCAGGCGGCCCGTGCCCAAGGAGTTTTTGAACAACCCCGGCCAGTTCCGGGACCACGGACCGCTGGAAAAATTGGTCAAGGCGGGCTGGGTCGATCAGCTTTACAAGTAAAACGCCATCGCGGCGCATCAACCAGCCATGCAGCGCGTAGCGGTAGACATCGGCGGCACCTTCACCGACCTGGTGGCTCACGACGATGGCGGGGATGTCGCCGTCTCCAAGGTGCTCACCACTCCCGAGGATCATTCCGAGGGGGTGATGAGCGCGGTCGCCGGGGCGGCGCTCGATCTCAAACAGACCGATCTTTTTCTTCACGGCACCACGATCGCCATCAATACCGTGGTCGAGCGCAAAGGGGTGAAGGCCGCGCTGATCACCACGCGCGGCTTTCGCGACGTTTACGAGATCGGCCGGTCGAACCGGCCCGACGCCTACAATCTCTTTTTCGAGCGGCCCGTCCCCCTGGTGCCGCGCAGTCTGCGCCGCGAGGTGACGGAGCGGATGACGGCGCGCGGCGAGATCCACATGCCGCTCGATCGCGAAGAGGCGGCGGCGGTCGTCGCCGAGCTCAAGCGGGCGGGAGCGGAGGCGATCGCCGTCTGCCTGCTCCACAGTTACGCCAACCCGGCGCACGAGGAGGCGCTCGGCGAGATCATCGCCGAGGTTCATCCGGGCGCGTACGTCGCCCTCTCCCATCGCATTCTGCGCGAGTACCGGGAATACGAACGGACCTCAACCACCGCGGTCAACAGCTATGTCGGCCCGGTGGTGGCGCGCTACCTGGGCTCGCTCAGAGAGCGTCTGCGCCGCCAGGGCTTTAGCGGTGAGATTCTCGTCATGCAGTCGGGCGGCGGGGTGATGTCCCTGGATACGGCGATCCAGATGCCGGTCCGGATGATGGAGTCGGGCCCGGTCGCGGGCGTCATCGGCGCCGCCAGGGTGGCGCGCGCGCTCGGCCATCCGCGGGCGATCGCCTTCGATATGGGCGGGACCACGGCGAAGGCGAGCCTCACCAGAGACGGCAGCGCCGGGATCACCAGCCACTACTTCATCGGCGGCTATAACCGCGGCCACCCGGTGATGCTGCCGGTGGTCGATATCGTCGAGGTCGGCTCGGGCGGCGGCAGTATCGCCTGGCTCGACGCCGCTGGCGGTCTCAAGGTGGGTCCGGTCAGCGCCGGCGCCATGCCGGGGCCCGCCTGCTACGGCCGGGGCGGGAGCGAGCCGACGGTCACCGACGCCAACCTTATATTAGGACGCCTGGGCGCAAAGTCATTTCTCGGCGGCGCCATGAGACTCGACCCTGAGGCGGCGCGGGCCGCGGTGGCAAGGCATGTGGCCGGGCCGCTGGAGATGGATCTCCACCGGGCCGCGGTGGCGGTCCTGCGCATCGCCAACGCGCATATGGCGCTGGCGCTCCGGGCGGTCTCCGTAGAGAGAGGAGAGGACCCGCGCGACTTCGCCCTCGTCGCCTTCGGCGGCGCCGGGCCGCTGCACGCGACAACGCTCGCGCGCGAACTGAAGATTCCCGTCGTCATCATCCCGCGCCTGCCCGGCCAGTTTTCGGCCTGGGGCATGCTCAACTGCGATCTGCGACACGACTACGTGCAGACGCTGGTGCGCGACTTCGCCGCCGTCGACGCCGCGGAGATCCGCTCGGCCCTTAACGCGCTGGCGCAGGAGGGGCTCGCCACCCTCCGGCACGAGCGCTGGTCGGGCGCTCAGGCGCCCGGGATCGATTGCCGGCTCGACCTGCGCTACCGCGGCCAGGAGTACACGGTGACCGTGCCGCTCTCCGGCGCGGATTTTACCGCCGCGGAGCGCGAAGCCACCGCGGCGCGCTTTCACGAGCTGCACCGGCTGCTCTACGGCCATTCGGCCCCGCAGGAGGCGCTGGAATTAGTTGCCGCGCGAGTTACGGTTCAAGGAGTCGTCGAGAAGGGGCGCCCTGT
>JACPDC010000401.1 GCA_016184235.1 Deltaproteobacteria bacterium
ACGGTCGTTCCGGATATAGAGAACGCGATCCTCTCGGGGCACCACATGGTTTTCCTGGGGGAGCGGGGACAGGCGAAGTCGCGCATCATCCGCGGGCTGGTCTCTCTGCTCGACGGACGTATCCCGATCGTCCAGGGGTGCGAGATCAACGATAACCCGTTCACCCCGATCTGCCGCTCGTGCAAGCGGCGCGTGGAAAAGGAGGGGGAGGCGCTGCCGATCGAGTGGATCGACCGGGAGCAGAGATACGGAGAAAAACTGGCCACCCCGGACGTCTCGATCGCCGACCTGATCGGCGAGATCGATCCGATCAAGGTGGCGGAGGGGCGCTACCTGGCGGACGAAGAGACCATTCATTACGGCCTGATTCCCCGCACCAATCGGGGCGTCTTCGCCATCAACGAGCTGCCCGATCTTACGGAAAAGGTTCAAGTGGGGCTTTTTAATCTCATGGAAGAGAAGGATGTCCAGATCAAAGGTTACAAGATCCGGCTCCCATTGGACGTCGTGATCGTGGCCAGCGCGAACCCCGAGGACTATACCAGCCGGGGGCGGATCATCACTCCCTTGAAGGATCGGTTCGACGTCCAGATCCGCACCCACTATCCGCGCACGATCCAGGACGAGATCGCCATTATGGAGCAGGAGGCCGCCCCGGTGAGCCAGCGGAGCCATCCGGTGCAGGTCCCGCAGTTCCTGAAGGAGGTCCTGGCTCATATGACGTTCGAGGCCAGAAAATCGAGCGAGATCAACCAGGCCTCGGGCGTGAGCGTGCGCGTGACCATCAATAACTACGAGAGCATCATCAGCAACGCGGAGAAGAGGGCGCTGAGGCTCAAAGAAGGAGAGGTGGTGCCGCGCGTCAGCGATTTTCACTGCGTCCTGGCCTCGACGAGCGGGAAGATAGAAATGGAATACGTCGGAGAGGAAAAAAAGGACGACGAGCTCGTCGACAAACTCGTCAACCGGGCCATTATAAAGGTCTTCGACCAGTATTTTAGTGTCAACTCGCTGCAGAAGGTGGTAGATTATTTCAACTCCGGCTGGGGCGTGGAGGTGTCGGATGTCATGCCTTCGCAGGACTATCTCGAAGGGATCAAGGAGATTCCCGGGCTGAAAGAGGCGATTCGCACGCTGGGCACGCTCGAATCTCCCGCCCTGATGGCCTCGGCGACGGAGTTTATCCTGGAAGGACTGCACCTGCATCAAAAGCTGAACAAAGAGGTTGAGGGAGGAAGGATCACCTACGGAAAGTAAAAAGTAAAAAGGAAAAAGTAAAAAGTTTCATCTTTTTAATTTTGCCTTTTGCCTTGTTTTAACTATGCGTCGTATTCGCTACAGCCGATGGACCGACAGCGCCGCCGAGTCGCTCGGGGCGGAGAGCATCTTCGACCAGCTCAACGACTACATGAACGATACCGGCGACCTGCAGCAAGCTATGCGGCGGCTCAAGCAGCGCGGCTTGAAGCAGGACGAGAAGCAGATGGGCGGCCTCGACGACCTGTTGTCTCAGGTCGCGCGCGAGATGAGAAAACTCTACGAGCGTTACCAGATGCAGTCCGCGCTGGATGAGATCGAAGAGAAGCTGGAGTCGATCGTGGAGCAGGAGCGGAGCACGCTGGAGGAGAGCGCCGAAGGCAGGCCCGACCTGCAGGCGAAAAAGGAGTTCTTAGACCGGCTCCCGAGCAGATCGAGCGAAGCGATCGAGAAGCTCGCCTCCTACAGTTTCGAGGATCAGGGGGCGGCGGAAGAGTTTCAGAATCGACCGCGATCTCCTCCGGGAGCTGTTGGGGCAGGAGCTGCTGCAAGACTTCGATGGGATCGTGCGCATGGAGTCCCTGCTGGAAGAAGGCGGGTACGTGGTCAATCAGGGGGACCACTTCGAGCTGACGCCCCGCGGAGTAAGGCGGATCGGCCAGCTCGCCCTGCGCGATATCTACCGGCAGTTGAAGCGCGATGCGGTCGGGCGCCATCCGGTGCGCAACCGGGGCGCGCAGGAGCTCGTGACCGAAGAGAGCCGCCCTTACGTCCAGGGCGATGCGCTCCATTTGAACATGATCCAGACTTTGAAGAACGCCCTGCTGGGCGAGGGCGGGGTGCCGCTGCGAATCCGGCCCGGCGATTTCGTGGTCTATGACTCCGAGCACGCGACTCGGGCGGCGACCGTGCTCCTACTCGATATGAGCTGGTCCATGAGCTGGGAGGGGCGTTTCGCCGCGGCCAAGAAGGTCGCGCTCGCCATGGAGAGTCTCGTCCGCTCGCTGCACCCGCGCGACTATTTCGGCATCGTGGGTTTCTTTACCCGCGCGGTGGAGCTCAAGGCGAAGGATCTCCCGGAGGCGACCTGGAATATGGGGGACCCTTTCACCAACCTGCAGGACGGGCTGCACCTGGCCTCCGACCTTTTGGAGCGGCGGCCGAGCCGGAACCAGCAGATGATCGTCATCACCGACGGGCAGCCCACTGCCTACTGCCGCCAGGGCCGCCTCTATTGCGAATGGCCGCTGAGCTTCGGAGGAATCAGCCAGCGGGCGGCGGAGGAGACGCTGCGGGAGGCCGAGCGAGTGACCCGCAAAGGCATCACCATCAATACATTCATGCTCGACGACAGCCCGGTCCTCAGGGGCTTTGTCGATGAGATGACGCGCATCAACCGCGGCCGCGCCTTTTATACCCGTCCCGACCGGCTCGGCGAATACCTGCTGGTCGACTACGTCTCGCGCAGAAGAAAACAAGTCTAAAAATCGCCAACGCCGTCGAAGGCGCCGTCGGCGTGAGAATCACTTCCCTCCCCATCACCTCCGAAAAAGTCTTCGCCGCGTTAAATAGCAAGCGCTAAGATTTCTACCCCAGGGCTTAAAATTTCCTTGGTGAGAAAGTGGAAGGAGAGT
>JACPDC010000398.1 GCA_016184235.1 Deltaproteobacteria bacterium
GGCCGCGGGCATTCTGCTCTTTCAGGATCTCTGCATAGTCCCCATGATCCTGCTGGTCCCGATACTCGGACAATCGGGGAGGGGCTCCTATCTCCTGATCGGCTGGGCCCTGGCCAAGGCCGTTCTGCTGCTCGGCCTCATCGTCCTGGCCGCGCGCAGACTCCTGCCCTGGATCTTGCGCCAGGTGGCGCTTTTGCGCAACCGCGAGCTTTTCATTCTCTTCGTCATCTTCGTCTGTCTGGGAACGGCCTGGCTCACCTCGCAGGCGGGCCTCTCCCTCGCCTTGGGAGCCTTTATCGCTGGCCTGGTCATTTCGGAGTCGGAGTTCAGCCACCAGATTGTCGCCGATATCCTCCCGTTGAGGGACACCTTCAGCGGCATTTTTTTTATCTCCATCGGCATGCTGCTCGACCTCCATTTTCTTGCGCAGGACATCTTTACCCCGCTGCTCAACTCTTCCCTGATCGTCGCGCTCAAGAGCGCGGTAGTCCTGCTGGTCTTGTGGCTGGTTTACGGCTCGGTCAGGCTCGGGGTGGTCCTGGCCTTGAGCCTGGCGCAGATCGGAGAGTTTTCTTTTATCCTGGCCAGGGCCGGGCGGGATTACGGGCTTCTCAGCGCCGTCGGGGAGCAGACGTTCCTGGCCGCCTCTATCCTGAGCATGATCGCGACCCCTTTTTTCATCCAGGGGGCCCATCGACTCGCCTTCGATCTGCAGGGAATAACCGGAAAAAAACCGGGGCAGGAGTCTCCGGAGGGAGAGCAAGGGGCGGTGAGCCCGGGCACCGGCCACGTCATTATTGTGGGCTACGGATTGAACGGGCAGAACCTCTCCCGAGTGCTGCGGGAGGTTGGAGTCCCGTACAGGATCTTGGAGATGGACCCGGCTCTCGTGCGCCAGGGGAAGGAGGCCGGGGAGCCTATTGTCTTCGGCGACGGCACGCGTCCGGAGGTATTGAAAAATGTCGCCGCCGACGGGGCCCGGGTTTTGGTGGTGGCGATCTCGGATCCGGTGGCGACCGCGCACGTGGTCTCCCAGGCGCGCCGGCTTCGGGATGATCTCTACCTGATCGTGCGCACGCGTTATGTGGCCGAGATCGACCGCCTCTATCGCCTGGGCGCGGATCAGGTCATCCCGGAAGAGTTTGAAACCTCGGTGGAGATCTTTGCCCGCGTCCTGCAGCAGTATCACATCCCGCGCAACGTCATCAGCCTTCAGGTCGACCTGATCCGCAAGGAGCACTACGGCACCCTGCGCGGCTTGCACCTGCAGGGAAAACGGCTGGACGAGCTGAGCCAGTTTTTGGCTGGAACCACCACCGATACCTGCCTTATCCTGGAGGAGTCGCCGGCGGCGGGAAAGAGCCTGGGAGATCTTCAGCTCCGCACGCTGAGCGGCGCGGCGGTGATCGCGGTGGTGCGCAACGGGCACGGTGATCGCGGTGGTGCGCAACGGGCAGTCAATTCCCAACCCGGGGGGCGATTGCGTGCTCGCCGCGGGCGATGTCCTGGTCCTGATGGGAGATCACAAGGCGCTGGACCAGGCCACGCGGATGCTCAGCCAGCCCGAGCCGGACGACGCTGCCTGAAGGGTTCGTTCGGGGACTTACCTCGCTCCCCGAAAGCAATACAAACGTGGGCTCTTTGAACCTTCACGACTGGTGCTTTCGGCTCGCTCGGCAAGCCCCCTCACTCCGAGGCGGAACGCCGGAGGTGGATCGAAAGATCGATGCACCGGACGTGCACGTTCAAGCGTATCAACGGTACAGCGTACCACGACTCTATTGCATCGATCTTGAGAGACGCGTCCGGCGCGAAGCTCTCTCGGCTCTCAGAGAGTTCCGACGCCGCCGAGCCAATGTTCGCTTACGAGGACAGGAAGGTCCCGGTGAGGAAGGGGTCTGTAGTATCGGTGGGCGGAGGTGGAGCGTCGAGGGGGAGGAGACTGACGGACGCGGGCATCCGAACACGCAGGCGCCCCGACTTCTATGGTGCTTGGCCAGCCGTTACGACTGCTCCCGCAGGCGTTGGCACACCGGGAGGCTTGAAGGCTTCCTCAAGGCAGAGACCTATTGACCGCGGCCGGAAGACTCTCTCCCCCGAGACGGGATCGGTTCGGCTTGATTATTGTTTCGGCGTTGATTTCCTCGCCGATTTCGCATATGAAAATTTTCTGTGACCAATGAGAAGCTCAACAACTGGGTTCGCGAAGTAGCCGCCTTGTGCGGGCCCGACGCGATTCACTGGTGCGACGGGAGCAAGCAAGAGTACGATCGCCTGATGGCCCAGATGGTCGAGAGCGGGGCGGCCACTCCGCTCAGGCGGCGTCCGAACTCTTTCCTGTTTCGCTCCGATCCCAGCGATGTGGCCAGGACCGAAGATCGCACCTATCTCGCCACCCCGAGCAAAGAGGAAGCCGGTCCGACGAATAATTGGATCGCCCCCGACGAGCTCAAGCGGACTATGACAGGACTTTCCCGGGGCTGCATGGCCGGCCGGACCCTGTACGTGATTCCCTTTTCCATGGGTCCGATCGGCTCGCCGATAGCCAAGATAGGCGTGCAGATAACCGATAGTCCCTACGTGGTCTGCAACATGCACATCATGACCCGCATGGGAACCCGGGTGATCGAGGCCCTCGGGCCGCAGGGAGATTTCATTCCCTGCCTGCACTCGGTCGGCGCGCCGCTGGCCAAGGGGCAAAAGGATCTCTCCTGGCCGTGCGCGCCGATGGAGAAAAAGTATATCAGCCATTTTCCGCAGGAGAACCTGATCTGGTCTTACGGCTCGGGTTACGGCGGCAACGCCCTCCTGGGCAAGAAATGCCTGGCGCTCAGGATCGCCTCGGCCATGGCTCGGCGCGAAGGCTGGATGGCGGAGCACATGTTGATCACCCGGCTGACGAGCCCGGCAGGCAAGCAGTATCACATCGCCGCCGCCTTTCCTTCCGCCTGCGGCAAGACCAACCTGGCGATGCTGCTGCCCACCATTCCCGGCTGGAAGACGGAATGTATCGGCGAAGACATCGCCTGGATGAAGATCGGGCCTGACGGAAGGCTGCGCGCCATCAATCCTGAGAGCGGCTTCTTCGGCGTGGCCCC
>JACPDC010000076.1 GCA_016184235.1 Deltaproteobacteria bacterium
GACCGTCATGCGGGGCGATTATTACGTGATCCTACCTATTCTGCCGGAGTTGAGGGGCGCCAGTCGCGAAGCTCCAAGCCTGGAGAGCGAGTATTCGTCAAAGGATAACATCTTAGACCTGGAGTCCTTAAGATCCTTATTGTTAGATGCTGGATTTGTTGATGGATGAAGGTCCGATTTTATGCGGCGTGTAGCAATAACGGGAATGGGGATAGTTTCCCCTCTTGGGATCGGCAAAGAAGAGCATTGGGCCGGGTTGGTTCCGGGCCGTTCGGCCATTGCTCGAAGCCATCGTCTCGTGAGCCAGGGCTTCCCGGTAGATGCCGTCGCCGAGATCCCGGAAGCGGGCCTAAAGGCGCAGCTGCACCGGCTGCCCCGAAAGCAACTCAAGCTTTTCAGCCGGGTCATGCTTTTTGGCATGATCGCCTCGTCTCTGGCCGTTGAGGATAGCGGCATCGGGAACGGCTGCTTCGACGCCACGCGCTCCGGGGTGTTTCTCGGCACTTTTTTCACCACTTTGGATTTTCCCGCCTTTCTTCGCTGGATAGCGGAGGCGGAGTCCGCCGCTCCGGCGGCAACGCTGGACATGCACAGGGCAAACAGTTACTGCATGACCTCTATCAACCCGGTGGACTATTCGCTGAAAACCATGCCCAATCTCGCCGCGGGCCATATCGCCATAGGACATGACGCGCAGGGTTTCTGCCGTGTGATAGCAGACGGCTGCACCGGTGGGCTGCAGGCGATTGGCCAGGCGTTTCTGGCGATTCAAGAGAACCATCTGGACATGGCTCTTTGCGGCGGAGCCGAGGCGCCGCTGGAGGAGTTTATCTTTGTCAATCTTTGCACGCTGGATTTTCTGGGAGGCTCTGCGACAGAAGCGGATAGCGTGTGTAGTCCCTTTGACAGCGGCCGGAGCGGCGCCGTTCTCGGCGAGGGCGCGGCGCTTCTGGTTCTGGAAGAGCTTGAGCGCGCTCAAGCGAGGGGCGCGCGCATCTACGGCGAGATTGTCGGCTATGGGGCCGCCGCCGGCAATGCCAGGATCAGCGGGGAGTCGGAAAGAGTAGAGGGGGTTACGGAGCGTCTCAGCCTTGCCATGAAATCGGCGCTGGATCAGGCAGGAAAAGGAAGTGTAGACCTGATCGCCGCGAACGGTGATTCAACAAAAATCAACGATCTGGCGGAGACTCGAGCGATCAAACAGGTATTCGGCGCGAAGGCGAAGGAGCTTTCCATAAGCGCCTCCAAGGCGATGCACGGCCATCTGATATCCGGCTCCGGAGCCCTTGAGCTATGCGGCGGTCTGCTGGCGTTGAATCACGGTATCATTCCGCCGACGCTGAACCTGAGGCGTCCCGACGCGCAGTGCGACCTGGATTATGTTCCTAACCGGGCGCGGGAGAGGAAAGGGATGAGAGCGGCTCTGGTGAACGCGGTTGGCCTCTTTGGGGAAAGCGCCAGTATTGTGGTAAGGGGATTGGGTGAAGGTTGATCTCGCAGGGAAGGTAGTCTTGGTGACGGGCGCTTCCAGGGGGATAGGCAAGGCTATCGCCTCGGCCTTTGGCGAGACCGGGGCTGCGGTAGTGGTGAACTACCGGGATAATCAGGCACGGGCCGAAGAGACGGCGGGAGAGATAGAAAAACAGGGCGGTACAGCTATTGCGTGGCGGGCCGACGTCGCGGATGGGGATCAGGTGCAGGCCATGGTCGAAGGAATCAGCTCGCGCTTTGACCGCCTGGACATTCTGGTCAACAATGCCGGTATTATCCGTGACCTGCTGCTTCTCCAGATGGAGAAGCAGGATTGGGCGTCTGTCCTGGAGACGAATCTTTTTGGCGTCTATCACTGTTCGCGCGCCGTGCTGAAAGGCATGGTGATGAGACGGTGGGGAAGAATCATCAATCTCAGTTCGATTGCCTCGTTGCACGGGGGGCGGGGACAGTCCAATTATGCCGCGTCCAAGGGGGCGATTAACGCCTTTACGCGGAGCCTGGCTGCGGAAGTGGGCCCTAAGGGAATAACGGTGAACGCGGTTGCGCCCGGACTGATCGCTACGGATATGAGCCGGGGCGTACTCGCTCTCAGCGACAATGTAGTGCGCGAGCGGATTGCCTTGCGACGGGTCGGAAAACCGGCGGATGTGGCGCCTCTGGCGGTCTTTTTGGCCTCGGAGGCGGCAAGCTATATCACGGGTCAGATAATTCAGGTAGACGGCGGGATGTCATAGGTGTAGGATCTAGGGAGGATTTCATGAGTCAGGAAGCTAAAAGCATGCAAAAAGGCTGGACAAGAGGTGAAGTTGAAAGAGCCCTCAAGGAAATCCTTGTAGACGCGCTGGGCGTCGACGAGGGGCGGGTGGTTCCTGAGGCCTCCCTGGTGCACGATCTGGGGGCCGAATCGATCGACTTTCTGGATATCGGCTTTCGGGTGCAGCAGACCTTCGGAGTGGAGCTTCCCAATAAGGCCATTCAAGAAAAAGCCCTCAGTTGGAGAAATATGGGAGAGTTCACGCGGATCATCGAAGAGCGGTATCAGATCAGGGTCTCTCCGGAAGAGATGAGGCAGCTCCAGACGATGGGCGTTCCGGAAGTGCTCGGCTGGCTTACCGAGAGGAAGGGCGCCGCGGTGCAAAACGGCGAGGCTGAGAAAATCGCTGGGCAACTGGCAGACCGCCTTGTCTCCGAGGTGGAATCGGTCGGCTTTAAGCCTTCTCTGATCGACCGGGACGATATGGTTCAACAGCTTTTGAAAAATGTCACTTCACCGAAGATCATGGAGGGAATGATTCGCCTGTTCAGCATGGGCGCCCTGGTGGACTTCATAAGCGCGAGGGTAGAGGACAAGAGAGGGTGAGATTTATCTTACTTGACCGAATTGTAGCGATAGAGAAGGGGCGCGGTGGCTCCTTTCTCAAGAATGTGGCCAGGAGTGAGGATTTTTTTGCGGACCACTTCCCGGAGTCGCCGATCATGCCCGGCGTTCTCCTACTGGAGGGATTTGTCCAGGCATCGCAGCTCCTGCTCGGCTGCACGCACGGTTTTTCTTGCTATCCGGAGCTCAGGCAAGTCTTTAGGGTCGCTTTCAAGCATTACGTCGTCCCGGGAGACCAACTCCGTATCGATCTTAAAATCGCGGCGGAAGACCGCGAAAGAGCCACCGTTAGGGCCGAGGCCAGAGTCAATGATCGAACGGTGGCCGAGGCGACGCTGGCGTTCGCATTCGTTCAAGGGGAGCGGGACGAGGAAGCGAACGCTCACTGCCGGCGCTTAAAATCTCTTTGTGATGATCTCTCTTCGGATCCTGTCGGCCGTGCCTGGGAGAGTCTTGCTGATCGGTTCTAGCGGCAGTGAATAGCGAATAGTGAGTGGTCAATAGTCAAGCGTTAATAGTCAATAGTTCTGATCCCGCCCAGCCGCAAACGTCCACTTTACAGTAATAAAGTTCTCCGTCTTGAAGTTTTCTATTCGCTATTTACCATTTTCTATTTGCTCGTAGCATGGAAAGCCGTGTTGTACTTGTGACCGGCGGCTCCCGAGGTATTGGGAGGGCCGTGGCTCTGCGCTTTGCGGAGAAAGGCTCAAAGCTCTTGGTTAATTTTTTCCAGGACCGGGAGGCCGCCGAGAAGACCGCGCGCGATGCCGCCGACAGGGGAGTGGAGGCGATTGCTTTTCAGGCCGACGTCAAGGACCCGGAACAGATCCGAGGCATGTTCAGAGAAGTCCAGGGCCGTTTCGGGCGGCTGGATGTCTTGGTTCATAATGCCGCCTCGGGTGTTTTGCGGCAAACTCTGGAGCTGACGGCAAAACACTGGGATTGGGTCATGGCGACCAACGCCCGCTCGCTCCTGCTTTGCGCGCGGGAGGCGGCCGGGGCAATGACGAACGGGGGCCGGATCGTCTCTCTCTCGAGTTTGGGCTCCGATCGTGTCATTCCGCAGTACGCGGCTATCGGCGTCTCCAAGGCCGCCCTGGAGAGCCTGACCCGCTATCTGGCGGCTGAGCTCGCCCCCAGAGGGATCACCGTCAACGCTGTCTCAGCGGGCGCCGTCCCGACGGAGATCTGGAATCTGATTCCCGACGGTCAGACGATACTGGAAAAGATTCGCGAGCGCACCCCTTCCGCCCGTCTTCTCACGCCCGAAGACGTAGCGGAGATCGTCTATTTTCTGGCCAGTCCTCAGGCACATATGATTCAGGGACAAGTGGTCGTCGTCGACGGCGGCTACTCCCTAGTCGCGTGATAAAAAAGTAAGAGTGTAGCGGTCATCGTTTCATGGAAAAGCCCAGAGTAGTGATTACCGGCATCGGCGTGATCGCGCCGATCGGGATCGGAGTAGAGAACTACTGGGAAGCGGCTCTCAGCGGAGCGAGCGGATCGACGCTCATAGACCATTTTGACCCTGGAGGGTTGCCGAGCCAGATGGCCGCCGTGGTTCGGCAGGAGCGGGAGCTGGAAAGGCTGCGCGGCTGGACCGGGGCGGACGCCGGCGAGTCCCGGGTGGCGCTCTTCGCCCTGGCCGCGGCGCAAATGGCGACTGAGGCCTCCGATTGGAACTCCCATTATAGGGGGGACAGGTTAGGCATCTTTTTGGGTACCAGCGGTGGCCGGGTGGACCTTCGAAAGATGGCGGAGATTGCGTATCGCTCCCGCGGACATTCGGCTGAGCTCAGTCGAAGCCCGGGGAACGGTCGCGCGATCGCGCCGGCCGGCTACGTGAAGGAGTATTGCAGGAGCCTGGATGGCAAGTCCGTGCTGCGCCTGTTTCCGCAGTATGTGACGGCTCTGGTGGCGGGGAGTCTCGGCGTTTTGGGCACAAGCTCGACAATTCAGACCGCCTGTACCTCTTCAGCTCAGGCCATAGGGGAGGCTCTTCGCGCGATCCAGCGTGGAGCCGTGGATGCGGCCGTGGCGGGCGGGGCTGAGTGTATCGTCTGTCCCATAGAAGTGCAGTTGTTTTGCCTGTTGGGCGCGCTGTCGCGGAGAAATGACCAGCCGGAGCGGGCGAGCCGTCCGTTTGACGCCGAGCGGGATGGTTTCGTGCTCGGCGAGGGGGCAGGCTTTTTGGTGCTCGAGCGTTTGGAGCGGGCTTTGGCCCGTAGCGCGCCCATCCTGGCAGAGCTGGCAGGCTACGGCACCTCTTGCGACGCCTATCGGGTCACGGACGAGGCGCCCGACGGCAGGGGCGCCATTCTGGCAATGAAGAGGGCGTTGGAAGACGCCGGGCTATCGCCGGAGAAAATAGACTATGTCAATGCCCACGGAACCTCGACACCAATGAACGACAGGGTGGAGACGCTGGCCATCAAGGCGGTCTTCGGCCAGCACGCCTACCAGACGCCGGTAAGCTCGACCAAGTCCATGATCGGCCATACCATCTCCGCTGCCGGGGCCATCGAGCTGATCACCTGCGTGCTGGCGCTGCGCGATCAAATGATCCCCCCTACAATCAACTACGAGTATCCTGACCCCGAGTGCGACCTTGACTATGTTCCTAACCGCGCCAGGACAGGCAAATTGGAGACAGTCCTTTCAAACTCCTTCGGATTCGGCGGGCACAATGACTGTCTCGTGGTAAAACGATTCAATCGTTGAAGAATATGCTGCGGGCGGAGAATAGGAAATTGGGTCTCGGGCAAAAAGTGGCGCTGATCACCGGAGGCGCTTCGGGTATTGGCAGGGCAACTGCCGTGGCCTTCGCGGCGGCGGGCGCCGGGATTGTTATCGCCGATGTTCGTGAGCAGCCGGTCTCCGGCGGCCCTTCAACGGCAGAGATCATCCGGCGGAGCGGCGGAAAGGCCTTATTCTTAAAAACCGATGTGGCAGTTAAATCGCAAGTGGAAACCCTGGTGGATCGGGCGGTGCTGGAGTTGGGCCGGATAGATATTCTAGTGAACAATGCCGGGATTTGCCACATAAGCTCTGTGGAGCATACCCCGGACCAGGTTCTTAAGCGTTTGATGGAGATCAACTTCTACGGCGCTGTTTATGGGATCCAGGCGGTGTTGCCGGTCATGCGGCTGCAGGGGAGCGGTCACATCTTCAACATCTCTTCCGGCGCGGCAATGTTCGGTTTGCCATATGCCAGCGTCTATGCGGCGAGCAAAGCCGCTATGATGCGCTTCTCCGAGTCGCTGCGATACGAGCTGGAAGGGTCCGATATCAAGGTGAGCGTGATCTATCCTGATTATACAGCCACCGATTTAGCGACAGAGGTTACCCCCGGCGCCGACATGGCAACCAGGACAGTGCGCGGGCTGAATCAAGAAGGCGTGAAGAAGTACGGGCGCCCCCTGGCCCGGCTACGGTCGCCGGAGGAGGTTGCTCAAGCGATCCTGGCTTGTGCGCTTCATCCCCGGGGGGAGGTGTGTCTTTCCCGCCGGATACGCTTCCAGGGACTGTTCCGGTGCTTTTTCCCGGCGGCAGTTGAACGCGAGGCAAGGCTGGCAAGAAAATCGCTGGAAGAATTTCTTGATAAGGTGGCAAAGAGCGACAGTCAAACTGCCGGGACATCGCCATCCGAGAACTCCAGGACGGCGGATTCATGACTGGCACGAGGAAGGCTTCTTACCTTTCCGTAGTTATACCCATTTATAACGAGGAGGTTACGATCGAGAGGCTTCACGAGAGGCTCTCTCGCGTGCTGGAACCTCTGGGTAAATCCTACGAGATCATCTATATAGACGACGGGAGCGCGGATGGGTCGCGGGCGATTCTCCAGCGTTTACACTCGAAAGATCCTAACGTCAAGGTCGTTGTGTTCAATAGGAACTACGGGCAGCACGCCGCGGTGGTGGCCGGTTTCGAGCGGGCGGTGGGCGAGGTGATAGTCACTCTGGACGGGGATCTGCAAAACCCTCCGGAGGAGATTCCCAGGCTGCTGGCGAAAATCGAAGAGGGCTACGATGTGGTCGGTGGCTGGAGAATGGGGCGGCAGGACTCCATAGTCCGCCGCGCGCTTTCCTATATGATCAATCAGGTAACCTCCTTGATAGTCGGGGTTAAGATGAAGGATTACGGCTGCATGTTGCGCGCCTACCGGCGCGAAGTGGCGGAG
>JACPDC010000077.1 GCA_016184235.1 Deltaproteobacteria bacterium
GCCGTCCTGGCGGGAAGACTTTCCCGGTCGGCCTCCGAGACCGCGAGGACCGACTCGATCCCCAGGACTCGACAGGCCTTGATGACACGCAGCGCGATCTCGCCCCGGTTGGCTACCAGGACGCGCGAGATGGCCATGCAGTTCTACCTCTTGCCCTTCGAGGTGAGCCGCCCGGTCGAGACTCGCGGCCGAGACTTCAAGGTCGAACCTTCCGGCTTTACCAGGAACAGGGTCTGGCCGTACTCGACGAACTCCCCGCCCTGGACGCAGATCTCGGCAATGATCCCGCGCACCCCGGACTTTACGGCGTTGAAGACCTTCATCACCTCGATGAGCCCCATGGTGGTATCCTCGTCGATGCGCTTGCCCACCTCGACGAAGGGAGGCGCGCCCGGCTCTGGCGTGATGTAAAATGTCCCTACCATAGGGGCGTTGATGGGTAGGGTGCCGTCTCGAACCACCTGGGCCTTGCGCTTGGGCTCGGCGGCAGGGGCCTCTTTTTTCGGCTCCGCTGCCTGAGGCGCCGCCGGCTGGGCCGCAGGCGCGGAGTTGTTTGCAAACGCCGCCGCCCCGGAGCCCATGTAGCCCCCTTTGCTCACGACCAGTTTGAGGTCTCCTGTCTGGAGCTGAAAGAAGTCAAAGCCCGACTTCTCGATCAGATTGAGTATTTCGAGCACATCATCTTCGGTCAAATCCATATCCCCTCCCTTACGCGCAGCAGCATTAAACAAAGCAGTCCACCAAACAGTTGTCTATAGGATGCGCGCCGGAACGTCAAGAATCCCCAGGCCCGTCGCGTCGATACCCGGCAGGTTGAGCTGCCACGCCGATGGGGGCTAATATAGGTGATAGCTGCGAAGGGTAGAGCCTTGTATGAAGACAGTGCAAATGACCTTGGATGAAGACCTTATAAGGGCCGTGGACAACGCCGCCAGGAAGCTAAGGAAGTCGCGGCCCGCCTTTGCCAGGGAAGCCTTGCGCTCCGCCCTTAAAGAAGTCCGCTTACAGGAATTAGAGTCCAGGCATCGCGAAGGCTACAGGCACAAGCCGGTTAAACGCGGCGAGTTCAGCGGCTGGGAGTCGGAACAGATCTGGGTGATTAATCCCCCCCTCGTAAGATGCGACAGACACGGCCGCCTCTCCACGGTGCTGCCTCGAGGTAAATACATGTTGATGCATACGCTGGCATGTGGGAGAACGCTTTGCGTTGGTGTGCTCGTTGCGGTGGGTCTCGGCTCTTGTGCCAGCCCCGATCTTTCTACTCCTGAGAAAACTATTGCAACCTACTACAAGGGTTACACGACAGGCAACAAGAGTCTCACCGAGAAGACTTTGATGGGAATGGGTCCTCTTTCCGACGTAGGATTTAGTCCCCCTAGTGTGCACAGCTACCGGATTATCGAAATTAAGGAGGTCCTGGAGCGGTCAACTTCTGCTGAAATCGGAGATCTCGAAGTCATAACCGAAGTTTTTTGGACGCCCCAGAAGTCTGAAAGAATGTGGTACGTACTAAGAAAATACGGAAAAGAGTGGAAAATAGTTGCTCTTTCAGCAGTGCGAAGCGAACTATAGAGAAGGATTCGCGAGAAAAGGGTCACCTTAGGCTGCCCTGGGTTTGACGGATACGTAGAGGGAGAAAAGGAATCTTTCTCTCAACGTGACAGATACTACGCCCCCGCTGTGTTTTTCCTGTCCGTGGTCGGTTCTTGTGCTCGTTTTAGGAACGCGGGGCATGGCAACGAGTAGCGACGAGTCGCGCGCCTTCCCGCTTGAACCGTAGGCTCCGATCCAACCTTCCTAACCGGTCTGGGTTCCTAGGCTTCCAACAATTGGAGACCTCGAGCTTGTCGATGCGAGACCTATCTTATTGGGGCCAACAGGCGCGCCCACTTGAACTGTGGTAACGTATATGTTACCATCGGTCGTGATCGAGGTTCGTGAGTATGTAGCCGCCGACGGCAGCAGCCCTTACCGCAAATGGTTTGACAGCCTGAACGCTCAGGCTGCTGCGAAGGTGGCGATAGCGGTCACGCGGATGGAGCAGGGCAATCTATCGAACACAAAAGGCGTTGGAGCGGGGCTCCACGAGTATCGTATCGATTTCGGACCCGGTTACAGAATTTACTTCGGCAGGGACGGTGACCGTCTTGTGATTTTACTCGGCGGCGGGACGAAGAAGCGACAACAGGAAGACATACGGCGCGCCCAAGCCCTGTGGGCCGACTATAAGCGACGCAAGAAAGAAGAGGAGAATTGAGATGGCACTAACCAGAGACTTCAAAGAAACCATTCAGCAGCGCGCTCGTCGCGACGCGGCGTTCCGTGAAGCCCTTCTAAAGGAAGCGGTCGATGCCTTACTCTCGGGGGACGTGGAGACGGGCAAGACTGTCCTGCGCGACTATATCAATGCCACCGTGGGCTTCGAGGCATTGGCCGCCGTTACCAAGAAATCGCCCAAGAGCCTCATGCGCATGCTCGGCCCCAAAGGCAATCCTCAGGCCCGCAACTTCTTTGAGATTGTCGCCTACCTGCAGAAAAAAGAGGGCCTTCACCTAAAGGTGCGCTCGGCGTAAGATCTGGCTCTACCTGATCTTTAATCCCTTCCTTTCTTTTTCCTGCGCCACTTTCCAGCCCTCCGCTGCGTACCATTCTATCTGGCGGAACAAGCCGGTCAGGATGCGCACGTCTTTCTCCTCGAGGCCTGCCCGGCCCAGGATGCGGCGCAAGGCGAGTAGAATGTGTTCGGGATTCTGCGGATCCAAAAAACCGATTTTTAGCAGGGAGCGTCTCATCCTGTCAAAGAGCCGCTCGACGCCTTCGGCCGGGGCGCGGGCGATCCTCTCCCGCGGGACTTTCTTGCGGGCCGCCAGGAAGAGCTCGTAGAGGCAGATCATCACGGCCTGGGCGACGTTCAGCGACGGGTAGCCCGGGTGAGCCGGAATCGCGATCAGCCGCTGGCAGTATTTGAGGTCGCGGTTGCTGAGCCCATGATCCTCCGGTCCGAAGACCAGCGCGCATTTCACCCGGCGCGCGGCGGAGAGGATGGACCGCGCCGCCTCGCGCGGCGAGCGGCTGTGGCTGCGGTAGAGTCCGCCGCGGCGGGTGGTTCCCACCACCAGGCCGCAATCGGCCACCGCCTCGCGCAGGCTGTCGAAGCGGCGCGCCCGTTCCAGTATATCCTTGGCATGGACCGCCATCGCCCTGGCCCAAAAGCTCTTCGTGCGGCCGCCGCCGACGAGCGCGAGATCTTTTAGACCCATATTTTTCATCGCCCTGGCGACCGAGCCGATATTGCCCGAGCCCTTAGGCTCAACAAGAACTATGCGGATGTTTTCCAACATAAAAATAGTTCGAATCGTTCGAGTCGTTTTAACGGCTTGAACGGCTGGAACTGCTCGAACGTTTTGAACGCTCTCAGGTTTTTCGTGCCTATTTTCCAAACGGGCAATACTTATTTTTCAAAACGATCTCGCGGCTCCTTTTGTCGAAATCCGACCGGTAGTCGAAATTCTCATGCATGATCGAGGTGGAGTCTTGAACATGCTCGGCGCCGAAGATATGCCCCAGCTCGTGGATCAGCGCCACCACGTCCAGCTCCGGCTCCGCATGCGGCCCGCGGTAGCGGAACGGGGCGGAGACGGAGCTCACGACGTAATTGCCCAGCCCGTCCCGGCAGTTGCCGATGCGGTCGACGCGCGCCCGGCCGCCGAAGTAGATATTGACGCTCTCCCCCGTGAAGGCCACGATCAGGTCGTAAGCGCCCTCCGCGTCTCTCAATGGAACCTCGGCTTTAAGACGGCTCATGAGGGACGGCGTAGAGATGATTCTATCCATGACCGGCCAGGCAGCCACCTTCCGGGTCAGCAACCGAATCCCAAACTCTCTTTCGAAGTAGTCCGAGGCCGCCTCGACCAATCCCCCGACCTCTTCGGCCCAGCGGGGATTGCCCTCCCTGAGCCGCGGATCCGCCACGGCCTTTACGCGCACGATTCGTTGCGGGGCTCCGGAATCGATGAGCGAGCAGGAAGAGAGCAGCAGCAGGCTAAGGATGGAGCAGGTTATCTGTCGGGGCGTAATCATCGGTAAGGACGGGGACGTCGTCGGCCAGCTTGCCCTCGTGGTAGGAGGCTTGGATATCCCTCATCGGGTTCGGAAAGAGGTCGCGGCCCACCGCGCCGGCCCGCTTGACGATCTCGCGGATGTCGAGCCGCTGTTTTTCCCTGGTGGCGACGACGATGACGTTCTGGATCGTGTCAAGACTGAGGCCGAGCGAGCCCCGGGTGGGAAAGAGATAGATCTGCGGGAAGATCCCGCGCAGGGTCTTCACCACGGAGCGAGTGATTTTTCCTCCGGGGCCGTTCACCGCGCCGATGATGTTGGCCACCACGATGCCGTTCGGAGTGAGCTTTCGCTCGGCGATCTGGAAGAACTCCCGGGTGGTGAGGTGGAAGGGGATGGCGTCGGTGTAGTAGGCGTCGAGCAGAATCATGTCATAGCGCTGCTGCGTGCGCGTGAGAAAGAGCCTGCCGTCCTGCGCGTGCACGCGAAGGTTTTTCCCCTCCTTGAGAAAGAAATACTTGCGCGCCACCTCGATCACCTCCGGATCGATCTCGGCGACGTCGATCTCCAGGGAAGGGAACTCCTTATTATACTTTTTCGGGATGGAGCCGCCTCCCAGGCCGATGATGAATACTTTCTTGGCGTCCGGCCGGAAGGCGAGCCCGAGAGAGGTGTAGCGCGAGTAGATGAGGCGAAGGGCCGTGGTGTTGTCCAGATTCATCGCGCTCTGCAGCGTGCGGTCGAAATAGAGGTAACGCGCCTCGTCGTCTTCCTCGACCCGGATGCGGTGATAAAAGGAGTCCTTCTGCAGCAGGATCTTTACGTTCGCCCACAGGGGAGGGGTCAGGCTTGCCGAGGCCGCTAAAATGAGAAGGGCCGTCGCGCGCTTGGCTATCTTGGCGGGTTTTTCGACCGGATCCAGTCCGAGGCGGGCCAGCGGCCAGAGCAGGAGCGCGAGCAGCACGAGGGTGCCGCCGAGGGAGTGGATGATGTTGCTCACGCCCAGGACGGGGATCAGATAGAAGGCTGTCAGCAGGGTGCCGAAGATGCTGCCGCAGGTGGACAGGGCGTAGAGCGTCCCGGCGGTGCTGCCGACCGAGGTGAGGGTGGTGGCCGCCAGGCGGATCGCGTAGGGCGAGATGGTGCCGAGAAAGATTCCGGGAAGCAGAAAGAAGATCATGCTGGCGATCAGCGGGTTGAGCCGGCTGCCGAAGTCGGTCTCGGCGATCGAGTTGTTGACCGAAGGATAGACGAAGGGAAGAAAGAAAATCAGCGCGCCCGGAATGAGCAGCAACACGAGCAGCCGCCCGAACGAGGGGCTGCGCTCGGAGAGCCATCCCCCCCAATAGTAGCCGACGCTCAAGGCGGCGAGCACCACCGAGATCAGGCTTCCCCAGACAAAAATAGAGCTGCCGAAGTAGGGGGCCAGCACCCGGCTGCCGACGATCTCCAGGGCCATCAAGACCGCGCCGCTCACAAAGACGACGATATTCAGCAGGAGACGAACCATCCTTAGCTTTCCCAGCCCCGGTCCTCTTCTTCGTCCACCAGGGTCACCGGCTCGAGCAGCTCTTCAGGAATCCCCTCGATGAACTGCGAGGGGCGCGAGAGCACCGTATGCAGCCCGCGGTCAAAGATCTTGATCGGATAGGTGATGAACAGGTTCTCCTTGGCGCGCGTGGCCGCCACGTAGAGCAGCCGCCGCTCCTCCTCCAGCTCCTCCTCGGTGTCGATATTGTAATAGGAGGGGAATCTTCCTTCCAGCGCCCAGATGATAAAGACCGAGTGCCATTCCAATCCCTTGGCCGAGTGGATGGTGGAGAGCACCAGCGGCCCCTCGTCCGGGTCGACCGCCAGAACGCCGCCGACGCTGTCGGTAGGGGGCTCCAGGGCCATATCGCTCAAAAGGCGCTCCAGGCTGCGGTAGCGCTCGGTCATTCCTTGAAAGTGCTCCATATCCTTCAGCCGCTTGGGATAATCGTCCGGATATTTCCGCTTGAGGACGGGGGTGTAGTACTGCATGAGGTACTGCGCCTTTTCCGCGGGCCGCTCTCCCTGGCCGCAGGCCTCCAGGACCTGCGCCAGCGTTCTCAAGCCATGCGCGACCTTACCTTTGGCCTCGAATGAACGCAACCTCTCGACCGGGTGGGCTCCTTCCAGGAGCCAGCGGATGATCTTCTGGCTCTGCTGCGGCCCCACTCCCTCCAGGAGCAGCAGGATGCGGCTCCACGAGACGGCGTCCTGCGGGTTGGAGAGAATCCTGAGATGCGCCAGCAGGTCCTTGACGTGCGCGCTCTCCATGAACTGGAAGCCGCCGCGCTTGACGAACGGGATGTTATGGCGCGCCAGCTCGATTTCGAGATCGAAGGAATGAAAGCTCGAGCGGAAGAGAACCGCGATGTCCCAGAGCGGCACGCCTTCCTCTCTCAGCTCCAGCACCTTCTGGCAGACGAAGCGCGACTGCGCCTGCTCGCTTTCCGCCTGCACGAGCAGCGGGGTGTCGCCCTCGTTCTTGCGGGTGAACAGGTTCTTCTCATATCGCTCCCGGGCGCGGCCGATGATCTCGTTGGTGAAGCTCAGGATCGGCTGGGTGCTGCGGTAGTTCTCCTCGAGCGAGATGATTCTCGCGCCGGGAAACTCCTTGGGAAAATCCATGATGTTGCGGAAATTGGCGCCGCGAAAGGAATAGATGCTCTGGGCGTCGTCGCCCACCACCATGACGTTGTCGTGGGTCGCGGCCAGCAGCCGCACGATCTCGGCCTGAAGCCGGTTGGTATCCTGGAATTCATCCACCATGATGAACCGGTAGGTGTCGGAGAGGCGGCGCCGGACCTCCTCGTTGCTCGCCAGCAGGTCCCGGAGCTTGATCAGGAGATCGTCGTAATCGAGCAGCGCCTTGCCCTTCTTATAGTCGACGTAGCGCTCGTAGAGGCGGAGCAGCTCTTCGAGCCATTCGCAGAGGTGGGGATAGTCTCTCTCGATCAGGTCCGGGATGG
>JACPDC010000390.1 GCA_016184235.1 Deltaproteobacteria bacterium
GCGGGGGGCCTTCGTGCCGAACGATTGTTCTCTGGAACCGGACTCGCGGCAGATCCTCATGCTCACCGGACCGAACATGGCCGGCAAGTCCACCTATATGCGGCAGGTGGCGTTGATCGTCATCCTCGCCCAGATGGGCAGCTTCGTTCCCGCGGCCGAGGCCCGCGTCGGCCTGGTGGACCGCATCTTTACCCGCATCGGCGCCGCCGATTATCTGGCGCGGGGCGAGTCGACCTTTATGGTCGAGATGCGCGAGACCGCGCATATCCTGCGCCATTCCACGGCACGTAGCCTGATCCTCCTCGACGAGGTGGGGCGTGGGACCAGCACCTTCGACGGCATCTCCATCGCCTGGTCGGTGGCGGAATACCTGCACGAGAGCCCTCATCGCCCGCGGACCCTTTTCGCCACCCATTATCACGAGCTGACCGATCTGGCCCTGGCCAACGAACGGGTCAAGAACTTCAACTTCGCCGTCAAAGAATGGAAGGGCGAGGTGATCTTTTTGCGCACGCTCGTCGAGGGGGCGGCGAGCCGGAGCTACGGCATTCATGTCGGCCATCTCGCCGGTCTGCCGCCCTCGGTCGTGGAGAGGGCGAAGGAGATCCTCAGGAACCTGGAGGGGGGGGAGCTGGACGAGAAAGGCCGGCCCAGGCTGGCCCGCGGGCACGGGGGCGAAGAGCCGGCGCAGATGAGGCTATTCAGCGCCGTGGAAAGGCGGCTGGGCGAAGAACTGAAGAAACTCGATGTGTCGGTTATGACCCCTGTCGAAGCCCTGAACATCCTCAACGCTCTGGTGGAGCAGGCGAAGGAAGAAAAGGAATGACTGTTAGATATCGCTGCTTTGTTTTCCGCGCCGCGATCTTTCTGGCCGTCGCCCTCGTCGCCGGCCAGAATACCGGTTGGGCGGCGGCGCGGGACAGGGATCTCTATCTTTCAGCCAAGAAGGAATATGATGCTCTAAAAAAGAGCGCCGTGACCGGCGCGAACAGCGGCCGCTGGGAGCGATTGGCCAAGCGTTTCGAAAGAATCCCGCAGGAATTTCCCCGCAGCGGGTACGCGGACGACGCCCTTTTCCACGCCGGCAAGAGCTACTACGAGCTGTACGGTTTTAACCAGAAGGAGAGCGCGCTCGATCTCGCCATAAAGAACTGGCGCGCTCTCATCTCCCGCTATCCGGCCGCCCCGCTCGCGCAGGAAAGCGGCTGGAGGCGATGAAGCTGGCGGAGGAGGAGAGGGAGAAAAAAGGCAAAGCGCTGCTCACGCAGATCCGCCATACCTCCTCGCAGAACTACACGAGAATCACCATGGATCTTTCGACGGACATCCGCTTCGAAACCCGCGTCCTGAAAGAAGAGCCCTCTAAGGGGCTGCCGCCCAGGATCTACGTGGATCTGCTGGGCGCGCGGCTGGGAATGAGCGGCTCGCAGCCGATCGTGGTTGAGGACCGCCTGCTCAAGCAAGTTCGAGTGGGGCAGTTCAGCCAGGATGTGGTGCGGGTCGTTCTGGATATGAGCAGTCTAGCCGGCCATAAGGCCTTTCTCCTGCCCGATCCCTATCGCCTGGTCATCGACATTCAGGGTCAGAAGGGCGGGGAGGGGCTTGCCGCGCTGGAAAAGAAAAGAGACTCTGCGCCGCCGCCCAAGGCGCTCAAGCCGGTCACGCCCGGCCTGCGCAAGATCGTTCTCGATCCCGGTCACGGGGGCAAGGACCCGGGCGCCATCGGAGTCAATGGCATCCTGGAGAAAGATATCGTTCTCGCTGTCGCCAAGAAGCTGGCGAAAAGGCTCAGGGCGGAATTGGGGATCCAGGTGGTGCTCACGCGCGAGGACGACAGTTTCATCCCGCTCGAGGACCGCACGGCGGTTGCCAACGCCGAGGACGCGGACCTCTTCATCTCCCTGCACGTAAACTCCAGCCCCAACCCGGAGGCGAAAGGGGTCGAGACCTATTATCTGGACAACACCACGGACGAGGCCTCTATCCGGCTCGCCGCGCGAGAGAACAGCACCTCTCGGAGGAGCATCTCGGACCTCCAGTTCATCTTGAGCGATCTCACGCAAAACTCCAAGCTCGAGGATTCCATCACCCTGGCCCACCGTCTCCATTCCTCCGTGGTTTCCCACGTGGGGCAGAAGCGCGGCGCGGTCAAAGACCTCGGGGTGAAAAAGGCGCTCTTTTACGTCCTGGTGGGAGCGCGCATGCCGAGCGTCCTGGTCGAGCTGTTTTTCATCACGCACAAGATCGAAGGTCGGGCGCTGGCCCGGCGGGCCTATCAAGACACTCTGGTGGAGGCTTTGGTCGAGGGGATCAAAAAGTATCAGGACAGCACCCAGGTGGTGAAAGACCTGTAAACGCGTATCGTCATGGATGCAGCCGCACTCTCCCGCTCTCTTCTGGAAGAGAGCGGGGTCGAAGCCGACCTTACCCGCATGGCCAGGGTCTACCTGCAGAAGGCCCGCGCTCTCCTGCTCGAGCGCCACCGGGCGGGCGCCGGCGGCCGCGAGATCGTGTCCGCCTATACCGTGGTCGTGGACTACTTGATCCGCCGCCTGTTTCAAGTCGCGAGCCAGGATTACATTCAACGCTATCCCAGCCTCAATCCTCGCTGCGCCCTGATCGCGCAGGGCGGCTACGGCCGCGGGGAGTTGAATCCCTACTCGGACATCGATCTGCTTTTTCTTTACGCCTGGAAGGTGACCCCTTATGTGGA
>JACPDC010000078.1 GCA_016184235.1 Deltaproteobacteria bacterium
GGTCCCCCTAAGCAGGACTCCGATGTTGTCTCCAGCCCGCCCCTCGTCCAGAAGCTTGCGGAACATCTCAACCCCGGTGGCGACGGTCTTTTGGGTATCCTTAAAACCCACAATCTCCACCTCATCGCCCACGTGGACTATCCCCCTCTCCACCCGGCCGGTTACCACCGTACCACGACCACTGATGGTAAAGACGTCCTCCACTGGCATAATGAAAGGTTTATCGATGTCCCGCACTGGCTCCTTGATATAACTATCCACTGCGGCCATGAGTTTCAGGACCCCTCCGCAATGGGGACAGTCGTCCTTGGCACAGCCACATTCCAAGGCCTTCAAGGCGCTGCCAATGACGACCGGCGTATCATCACCAGGGAACTTATACTTGGAGAGCAATTCCCTGACCTCCAACTCTACGAGATCCAGGATCTCCTTATCGTCCACCATGTCCGCTTTGTTGAGAAACACGACAATGGCCGGAACCCCGACTTGGCGGGCCAGCAGGATATGCTCCCGGGTCTGGGGCATCGGACCGTCGGCCGCGGATACCACGAGAATGGCGCCGTCCATCTGGGCAGCGCCTGTAATCATGTTCTTCACATAGTCCGCATGGCCCGGGCAATCCACGTGGGCGTAATGCCTGTTTGGCGTTTCATACTCCACGTGGGCGATGTTGATGGTGAGCCCTCTTTCTCTTTCCTCCGGGGCTTTATCAATCTGGTCATAGGCCATGAACTTTGCCATGCCCTTTTTCTCCAGCACCTTGGTGATGGAGGCGGTCAGGGTCGTCTTTCCATGATCCACGTGACCGATCGTCCCGATATTAAGATGCGGTTTCTTGCGCTCAAATTTCTGCTTGCTCATCTCATCCTCCTAATTTGTTTGCCGTTGCCCTATCTCTCCATGTCTCTCTCTGCCATGTTTCGTGGCAAAAGCCCAGGAGCGGGATCGAACCGCCGACCTCGTCCTTACCAAGGACGTGCTCTGCCGACTGAGCTACCTGGGCATTTCAGTCGTAAGCCATAGGCAAAATGGAGCGGGAAACGGGACTCGAACCCGCGACCCCGAGCTTGGAAGGCTCGCGCTCTACCAACTGAGCTATTCCCGCATGATGGTGGAGAGGGGAGGATTCGAACCTCCGAAGCCGTACGGCGGCAGATTTACAGTCTGCTCCCTTTGGCCACTCGGGAACCTCTCCTCTTCTACCTCGACAATAAATCCATAGACGCCCCGACCCTAACGGGCCACCCGCACTCAACCCGATCAGCAGCCTGCGACTTGCCGTCTGGAGCTGGCGATAGGAATTGAACCTACAACCTGCTGATTACAAATCAGCTGCTCTGCCGTTGAGCTACGCCAGCTGGACTGTGAAAAAATTTTACGCGCCAACGCGAAAAACGCCGTACCCACCCTAGAAATAGTCGACGGGAAAGCCCTCGAAAAAACAGTATGGACCCCAACCCCTAAGGCAAATGACAGTAATTCCAACTAATTGTATACTGTAAACAAGTATATAAAGCACCTTCCCGCTACCTTGTCAATAGGTAATACCCCCTTATCGCCCGGCCAGCGTGACCCGCACGCCATTCCTGGCCTTTTCGGAGCTAGCCCCTGCGCCGGAGCAGCTCGTATAGAAAAATTCCCCCCGCCACGGACACATTGAGCGACGCGATCTTGCCTCTCATGGGTATCGAGACCAGAAAATCACACTCACTTTTGATCAAAGGGCGAATCCCGCTGCCCTCGCCTCCCAACACGGCTACAAGCCTCTCTGGATAATCCCGGTTGTAAAGAGTCTCGCGCGCCCCCGAGTCCAAACCAACTACCCAATACCCTTTCTTCTTCAAGGCAAGCAGCGCGCCCCTGAGGTTGGCAACGCGATAGATCGTCAGATAATGCACCGCCCCGGCCGACGCTTTCACCACCGTAGGGGTCACGCCCACCGAGCGATCTTTCGGGACCACTACGCGGCGGACCCCCGCCCCTTCTGCGCTGCGCAGCAACGCCCCGAGATTGCGCGGATCGGTAAGCCCATCCAGGCACAAGATGCTATCGGGGCCCGGCTCCGCGCCAGCCTCCTGCTCGAGGTTCGAAAGTGAGCGGTACGGATAGGACAACACCCTGGCCGCAACCCCTTGGTGCTTGCCGTTCTGCGCCAGTCGATCCAGGATTTCGGCTTCGACGTAACGAAGCGGCAGCCCCTGGCGCTTCGCCTGTTCCTCAATGGCACGCAAAGCCGCGCGGACCTGGCCTTTCTTTGCCATGATAATCTCGAAGATTTCGCTCGGCGCGCTGCGCAACTTTTCCGCGACCGGATTCACGCCGAAACAAAACAGGGATCTTCCTTCTCTCTCAACCGGGCCAGCCATTTCATTCAGACCATTTTACAACAAGGGGCACACCGGATAACATGGGTTTGCCGTGAAACGCACCTTAACCACCTATGTGGTCCTTGAGATTCTGCCTCCCTTTCTGCTCGGGTTGGCCGCCTTCACAATGATCCTGCTGATCGCCCGCATTCTCAAGTTGGTCGAGCTGGTGGTGACCCGCGGCGTTCCTTTCCTCGAGATCGCCAAGCTCTTCGCGCTGATTCTGCCCACCTTTCTAGAAATGACCGTACCCATGGCCCTCTTGCTGGCGATCTTCCTGGGACTGGGCAGGCTGTCAGGCGACCACGAACTGCTCGCCCTGAAGGCCTCAGGGATCAGCCCGACTCAAGTCCTGCTCCCCATCGCCACGGTTGCGCTTTCCGTTTCTTTGATCACTCTCTTGCTTACCACTCTGGTCCGGCCCGCAGCAAATCTAGCCCTAAAGAAAGAGCTCTACACTATTGCCAAGAACCGCGTTGGGACCGCGTTGAAAGAAAACGTCTTCAACGACGATTTTCCCCAGGTCCTCATCTACGTCGACGAACTTGTCCCTCCCGGCGATACGTCCCAGGGGGTACTTATCGTCGACCGGCGCAACCCGGCGCGGGAAAATATCATCTTTAGCAAGGTGGCTCTCATCGTTAGCGACGAGGAGTCTAACACGATCGACCTCAAGCTCTTCGACGGCGCCTTCTACGAGCGGGAAAAACAACGGCCGAGTTTCAGCCAGACCCGTTTTAACACGTACGACCTCAAACTGGAATTCGACGAGGCGTTCAGTCCTATTCGCAAGAAACAGCGCGGCCCCAAAGAAATGTCGCTGCGCCGACTGGGAAAGAGCATTCAACTCAAGGAGAGCAAAGGACTGAGACCCACGGCAGAACTCATCGAACTCCACCAGAGATTTTCCTTCGCCTTCGCCCCTCTGGTCCTGAGCCTCCTCGGTGTGTCGCTGGTCATGGTCCCGACGCGCTCGCGGGCCAGCCGCTCCTGGGGATTCGCCCTGTGCCTCACCTGGCTTCTCGTTTATTACGGCCTGCTTTCGATGGGAAAGGCGCTGGGGGAACGGGAAGTCCTTCCGCCCGCCGTCGCGCTCTGGCTTCCCAATATTGTCGTCGGGCTCGTCGGCATCCGTCTCTTCCAAAAGGCGCTGAAGGAATCTCCTTTCCTAATCCAAAGCAAGTTGGAAGACTTCTCCCTATACCTGAATCGCAAACTCGCCCACTACATGCAAGGAGACTAGCAGGGACATCATGGAACGGACCCATCGCATAGCCTTGCTGTCGATCGGCGGCATTCTGGACCGTTATATTGCCCGCAGCTTTATCAATATCTTCGCCATCAGCCTCGTGTGCACCACGGCTCTTTATCTCATCGTGGACTTCTTCGACAAGATTGACAACCTCCTGCAGGCAGGCGCGAGCCTGTGGACCTCGGCCAGATATTTCTTGTTCAAGGCCCCCCTTCTGGTCTCACGCGTTTTCGCCTTCGCGGCCCTCTTCTCTACCCTGTTTTCCCTGGGCATGATGTGCCGGACCCAGGAGATTACCGCGATGCGCTCCAGCGGTTTGAGCCTTCGTCGCATGTCGCTGCCTCTTTTTCTGCTCTCCTTCGTGCTCTGCGTCCTGACGTTTTTCTGGAACGAGGCCCTGCTTCCCATATTCGCCCGCAAGGCTCAACATATTTACAAGGTGGAAGTCAAAAAGAGCCAACCCAGGAATATCGTTGGCACCAAAGATATCTGGATTCGCGGACAGGGCACCTTTATCAGCATCGACCATTTCGATCCGAGGAAGATGGTCCTCGAGGGGGTCTCGATCTATTTTCTGGATCGGGACTCCACGCTGAGAGGGCTGATCGAGGTGCCGTGGGCCCGCTGGGACGGCGCGCGGTGGGAAACCAAGGGAGGAAGCGAATGGATATTTTCCCCGAGCGGTCAGATGAGCCGGCGCGACCTCGACGCCCCGCTCCCTGTGACGGAGACGCCGGAGGACTTCAAGCTCCTGGCCCGGGAGCCGGAGGAGCTCAGCTTCTTCGACCTGCGAAAACAAATCGTGGATCTTAAAGCCAAGGGTTTTGACACAACGCCGGACGAGGTCGATCTCCAAGTCAAGCTGGCGCTCCCTCTCGTTTCTCCCCTCATGGTCCTCCTCGGCATCCCCTTCGCGCTCAAACAACGCTCGGGAGGGGGGATGGCTCTGAGCTTCGGGGTTACGATGCTGATCGGCTTCGGCTATTGGCTGGTCCTGGCCTTCAGCGTCTCGCTCGGTCATAGCGGGGCTTTGCCCCCGTTGGTCGCCGCCTGGCTTCCCAACTTGACCCTGGCTCTTGTCGGGCTGTTCTTCTCTACCGAAGAAGAATAACCGGAAACGTTCAAAACGTTTAAGCCGTTCAATACGTTGAACGACTTGAACGATTTGTACCCTGGCGCTTTAAGGGACTAAGGCGGCCCCCGTCAATCCCTCGGCTTCCGGCCACCCGCACATCAGATTCATATTCTGTACGGCCTGGCCTGACGCGCCCTTGACTAAGTTGTCAATCGCGGTAATCACCGCCAAACGACGGGTGCGCGCGTCATAGCAAAACCCGATAGCGCAGTCATTGGAACCGCGCACGTCCTTGGTCTGGGGAAAGGAGCCCGCCGGAAGGACGCGAATAAAAGGTTCGCTCCGATAAAAGTCCCCGTATAGCTTGGCGAGCTGCTTGTTGTCCAGGGGTTTTTTGAGCTCGACGTAAATGGTCGACAGGATGCCCCGGCTCATGGGCACCAGATGGGGCGCAAAGAAAACAGTAACCCGCCGCCCGGCGATCTCGCCCAATTCCTGCTCGATTTCAGGGGTATGCCGGTGGACACCGACGTTGTAGGCTTTGAAGTTTTCATTGACCTCGCTAAAGGAGAGCTCCACCCCGCTGCTCCTCCCGGCCCCTGTGACACCGGACTTGGCGTCGATCAGCACGGTGCCCTGAACCACTTTGTCGGCAAAGAGAGGAGCCAGACCAAGCACCGCCCCCGTCGGGTAGCAACCCGGATTGGCGACGAGCCGAGCCCTACGGATCTCTTTGCGGTGGATTTCCGTGAGCCCATAGATCGCCTCCCGCAAAAGGTACGGCGCTTTATGGGCCCGGTACCACCGGCGGTACACCTCCGGATCGTGCAGGCGAAAATCGGCGCTCAGATCGATGACCCGGCGGCCGCGCTCCAGCAGGGCGGCAACCACGTCCATAGAGGTCTCATGGGGAAGCGCCGCAAACGCAAGGTCTGCTTGAGAGGCTATCTTGTCTGCGCGGATTTCTTCTAGAACGAGATCGCACCGGCCTGCCAGCGACGGATAAATGTCGCCGATGCGCTTTCCCGCATGCTGCTGCGATGTGATGGCTTCAAGCCGCACGCGCGGATGGCGCACCAGGATGCGCAGCAGCTCCACCCCCGCGTAGCCGGTGGCGCCAAGAACGGCCACGCGCAGGGTTGCCCCTTTCCCCCTGGAAGCCTTATGAGACGGCAATTTCAACGTTTCGAGTATTGCGGGCGCTTGCGCGCCTTGTGCCGGCCGTACTTCTTGCGCTCCACCGCGCGAGGGTCACGCGTGATAAAGCCGGCCTTCTTGAGCGGCGAGCGAAAATCGGGGCTTACCTGCAGGAGGGCGTGTGTGATCCCGTGACGAATGGCGCCTGCCTGACCGGAGATCCCTCCGCCCCGGACGTTCACTTCGGCATCAAAATTCCCCAAGGTATGGGTAACCTGGAACGGCTGGAGAACGATCATCCTGGCGGTTTCGCGGCCAAAATAATTCTCCAACGTTTGCTCGTTGACCACGACGCTGCCTTTGCCTTGTTTCAAGTAAACTCGGGCCACGGATGTCTTTCGTCTCCCGGTCGCGTAGAATACCTTCTCTGCCATGCCAATGACTCCTATGCCTTTAGCACCAAGGGCTGCGGTTTTTGCGCCTCATGCGGATGTTCCGACCCGGCGTAGACCTTTAACTTGGTGCAGAGCCTCCGCCCCAACCGGCTCTTGGGAAGCATGCCTTTGACCGCTAGACGGATCAGCGCCTCAGGCTTGTCCGTCAACATTTTCTGTGCGCTCGCGGTACGCATGCCTCCCGGATATTCGGAATGCCGATAATAAACTTTTTCCTCTTCTTTTTTCCCAGTGAGCCGGACGCCCCGGGCGTTGACCACGATGACAAAGTCCCCCACATCCTCGTGAGGGGTGAAATTAGGCTTATGTTTCCCCCTCAACACTCTGGCCACTTGACTGGCCAATCGGCCCAGCACCTTTCCCTCAGCATCAACGACATACCACTGGCGCTGGGCCAGCGCGTCTTGCCTTTTCATCTGGTACGTTCCCATAGTGCCTCTTGCTTCAATAACCGCATTAAAAAATGGCGGGGCCGACGAGACTCGAACTCGCGACCTCCGGCGTGACAGGCCGGCGTTCTAACCAGCTGAACTACGACCCCGCATTTCGTGAATAGTTACTGGTTAATCGTTAATCGTCAAGTCTCCAGGTCCGGAAGTCGTATAGTTGATCAAAACCAGTAACGAATCAACGAATAACTAGTAACGCACTGGTGGGCGGTACAGGATTTGAACCTGTGGCCCCCGGCTTGTAAGGCCGATGCTCTCCCGCTGAGCTAACCGCCCCCTCGGCCGAAAACACCAGCCTCAGCCTCCAACCTTAGACTGGAAACAGCCGATGCCCGGTTACTCGTTCCAAGGCCTTTCCCGGTCTCAAACGACGCGGTGTGATTTAGCTGAGGGAATCTTTTAAGGTCTTACCGGCCTTAAACTTGGCGGCTCGAGAGGAGGCAATCTGAATGGCCTCCCCGGTCTTTGGGTTTCTTCCCGTCCTCGCTTTGCGCTGGGAGACGGAGAAAGTTCCAAAACCCGAGATGTTCACTTTATCCCCATTCTTCAAAGCGGCAACGATGTCGTCAAAGACCCCGTTGACGATCTCTTCTGCCTTCTGTTTGGGAAGATCCGCCTTGCTCGCAACTGAATCAATCAAGTCCGCCTTTGTCATTTTCCCCCCCACCATCCCGCGGCTCCTGCCCACGGGATATCGCATTTTATAACCACACCAGGGCGCCGGTGTCAATCCGTCTCTTCCAACGGACCTGAAGTTTGTCCGATCTATTGCGGCAAAATGTCCGCCCTCGGGTGTTCTTCATCCTTTTCGTCAAAGGCGGGCGATTCCTCCTTGGTTTCAGCCGGTTCCCGCTTGCGCTTGAAGAGGCTGTCCGGATCATCCATCAGAAGCGCTTTCTTCAGCACCTCATCCATATGGGAAACCGGCACGATCTCCACCGTCTTTAAGATAGTCACCGGTATTTCTTCGATATCCTTCTGGTTCTCCTCGGGCACCAGGACCGTCTTGATCCCCCCTCTGTGCGCAGCCAGAACCTTCTCCTTCAATCCACCGATTGGGAGAATCCTGCCCCTCAGCGTGATCTCCCCGGTCATGGCCAGGTCGTGCCGGACGGCAATGCGTGTCAGGGCCGAAACCAGAGACGTCGCCATGGTAATCCCGGCAGAGGGACCGTCCTTGGGGATGGAACCCTCCGGCACGTGGATATGCACGTCCACCTTCTGGTAAAAATCCCTCTCCAATCCCAGCTCTTCGGCCCGCGAACGGACATAGCTCATGGCCGCCTGTGCGGACTCCTGCATGACGTCCCCCAGCTTGCCCGTGATGATCAGCTGGCCCTTGCCGGGCATGATCGTCACTTCGGTGGCGAGCAGCTCGCCGCCCAGCTCGGTCCAGGCCAACCCGGTCGTCACCCCGATCCTCTGTTCGGCATCGACTTTGCCGTAGCGGTACTTGACCGGGCCCAGGTACTTGTGGAGGCTCTTGCCTCCGACCTGGATCTTGGAGTTCTTATCGTTCTTGACCACCTCCACCGCCACCTTGCGGCAGATCGAAGCGAGCTCGCGATCGAGATTCCGGACACCCGCCTCCTTGGTATAGTAGCGCACCAGCCCGAGAATCGCGTTATCCGTAAACGCGATATTCTCCGGGGTAAGGCCGTTGGCCTCGCGCTGCTTTCCCACCAGGTACTTCTTGGCGATATTGAGCTTCTCCAACTCCGTGTACCCCGCGATCCGGATGATCTCCATGCGGTCCTGAAGGGGACGCGGAATGCGGTCCAGGGTATTCGCGGTAGTAATGAACATGACCTTGGAAAGGTCGTAGTCCAGATCCAGGTAGTGGTCATTGAAAGCAAAGTTCTGCTCGGGATCCAGCACTTCGAGCAGCGCCGAAGAAGGATCGCCGCGAAAATCCGTGGACATCTTATCGACCTCATCCATCAGAAAGACAGGATTGCTGGAGCCTGCCTTCTTCATGGACTGGACGATCTTTCCCGGCAGCGCCCCGATGTAGGTGCGCCGATGGCCCCGGATCTCCGCCTCATCCCGCACTCCCCCTAGAGAGACACGGACGAATTTTCGCCCGGTCGCTCGGGCAATGGAGCGCCCGAGGGAGGTCTTGCCCACGCCGGGAGGGCCCACCAGACAAAGGATCGGACCCTTCATCTTGCCCACGAGGCTCTGCACGGCCAAGTACTCCAGGATGCGCTGCTTCACCTTCTCCAACCCGTAATGGTCATCTTCCAATACTTTCTCGGCTTCCTTGATATCGAGCTTGTCATCGGTAAACTCGTTCCACGGCAGGCTCAGGATCCAGTCGACGTAATTGCGCACGACCGTCGCCTCCGCCGACATCGGAGACATCATCTTGAGCTTTTTGAGCTCCTTTTCGACCTTGTCCCGAGCTTCGGCCGAGAGCTTTTTCTGCTTGATCTTCTCCTCGATCTCCTGAATCTCGTTTTTAAACTCGTCCTTTTCCCCGAGCTCTTTCTGAATAGCGCGCATCTGCTCGTTCAGGTAGTACTCCTTTTGCGAGCGCTCCATCTGCTTCTTGACACGGGAGCGGATACGACGCTCCACCTCCAGGATTTCGATCTCGGCGCGCATGTGGCCCAAGACCTTCTCCAGCCGCTCCGCGGCGTTCAGGGCCTCCAAGAGATTCTGCCGATCCTCGAGCTTGATGCCTAAATGGGCGACGATGGTGTCGGCGAGCCGCGCCGGGTCGTCGATCGAGGACACCGACATGACCATCTCGGGCGGGATCTTCTTCTTGAGCTTCACGTAGTTTTCAAACGTGCTGTGCACCTCCCGGATGAGCGCCTCCACCTCCGTGTTCCTTTCGACCACCTCGGCGACCTCTTCCACCTCGACGAGGAAGAAATCCGGGTGGCTCACAAAGCGCTCGACCTTAGCGCGCTTTTTCCCCTCGATGAGCACCTTGACGGTGCCGTCGGGAAGCTTCAGCATCTGCACGATGTTTCCCAGCACCCCGATGCGATAGATGTCGTTCTCCGTGGGCTCGTTGGTCTTCGCGTCTTTTTGGGACGAGAGAAAGATCGGCCCCTGTTTCTGGGTGGCCTCCTCTAACGCCCTGATGGACCGCTGCCGACCCACGAAGAGCGGCACGACCATATGGGGAAATACAATGATATCCCGAAGGGGTAGCAAAGGCACGGTGGCAAGACCGCCGGCCTCTTTGTCCTTGTCGTCTTTTCTGTCGTTGCGAAACAACATAACTGTCCCCCTATGCGCTCTCGGCCGCCTTGCTGTAAACGATAATCGGAGGCTCGTTGCGGGTCACCACCTCTTCCGAGACGATCACTTCCTTAATATTGGGTTGAGAGGGCATCTCATACATGACATCGAGCATGATGTTTTCCATAATCGCCCTGAGACCCCGGGCCCCGGACTTGCGTTTCATGGCCTCTCTGGCGATCGCCCGGAGCGCCTCTTCCGTGAACTTGAGGTGCACGCTCTCCATCTCGAACAGCTTCGAATACTGCTTGGTCAGCGCGTTCTTCGGCTCCTTCAGAATGCGCACCAGCGCGCCCTCGTCGAGCTCATCGAGAGTCGCCAAAACCGGCAGCCGACCGATGAACTCCGGAATGAGTCCGAACTTCAGCAGGTCTTGGGGTTGCACCTCGTGGAGCAATTCGCTCGTCCGCCGGCCGTCCCGCTCCTCCAGTTCTCCCCCGAACCCCATGCGCTTGCGCCCGGTCCGCTTCCTTATAATGTCTTCCAACCCGACGAATGCCCCGCCGCAGAGAAAGAGGATATTGGTTGTGTCCACCTGCAGAAATTCCTGCTGCGGGTGCTTTCTTCCCCCCTTGGGCGGCACGCTGGCCATAGTCCCCTCAATGATTTTCAGCAGGGCCTGCTGCACTCCCTCCCCTGAGACATCCCTGGTGATAGAAGGGTTGTCCGACTTGCGCGAGATCTTATCGATCTCGTCAATGTAAACGATCCCCCGCTGGGCCTTCTCCACGTCGTAGTCCGCAGCCTGGAGCAGGTTGAGAATGATATTCTCCACGTCTTCTCCGACGTAACCCGCTTCCGTCAAACTCGTCGCATCGGCGATGGTAAAAGGGACCTGCAGAAAGCGCGCCAGCGTCTGGGCCAAGAGCGTCTTTCCCGAGCCCGTCGGCCCGAGCAGCAGAATATTGCTCTTCTGCAACTCGACGTCCCCGGTCACCATCTGGCTGTCGATTCTCTTATAATGGTTGTGGACCGCCACGGCC
>JACPDC010000079.1 GCA_016184235.1 Deltaproteobacteria bacterium
GATTCACGCCCGCCGGGCCAACTATTTTTCCGTCACGGACCGGAGGCTCGAGCCGGTTCATAATCACGGCAGCTTCTTCACCGGCGGCGTGCCGGTCTTCAAGAAGACGGACCTGATCTCGACCCGGCAGCTCGGCGAGGAGGTCGCAGCGGCGTTGGGAAAAAGGGCGGCTGTCCTGCTCAGGGGAAACGGCCAGGTGACCGTGGGCAGGTCGATCTCCGAGGCGGTGATGATGGCGATTTACCTGGAAGAGGCAGCGGACATCCTCTACGGCGCGCTGCAGATCGGAACCCCTGTCCCGCTCACAGCCGACGAATCCGCTCTGAGGCAGGAGCAGGCCCTTCCCCCGGTGGACTTGGAGCGGGCCTGGAATTTCTTTAAGCAGAAGAGAGAGAGGCGATAAATCAGGACAGGTAAGAAATGATCCGGGCCACGGAGTAGGCGATCAGTCCGCAAACCGGAAAGGTCAGGAGCCACGCCATGATGATCTCGCCCGCCACGCCCCAGCGCACCGCGGAGAACCTCTGAATCGAGCCGACCCCTATAATGGAAGTGCCGATGGTATGGGTGGTGCTCAGCGGTATCCCGAAGCGAGAGGCCGCTTCGATCACCAGGGCGGCGGAGGTCTCGGCCGAGAATCCGTGGATCGGCTCCAGCTTGGTCAGCCGGATGCCCATGGTCCGGATGATTTTCCAGCCTCCCAAAGCCGTGCCGATTCCCATCGTCGCCGCGCAAATCAAGATGACCCAGACAGGAACCTGGAACTCCGGCAGGATTCCGCCGAGGACAAGCGCCAAGGTGAAGACGCCGATGAATTTCTGGCCGTCATTGCTGCCGTGGCTGAAGGACATGAAAGCCGCCGAGAGAACTTGCAACCGACCAAACAAAATCCGGACTGTCCCTGGGCGGCTCCGATAAAAGACACGATAGAGCAGCAACATAATTCCCAGACCCCCAAGAAATCCCAGGAAGGTGGAGAAGAGAAGGCCTATAAGGACTTTGCGCCATCCTTCCCACAAAAGGACGGAGGGCCCGGCCGTGGCCAGCCCCGCTCCCGCGAGCCCGGCCACCAAGGCATGGCTCTCGCTGGTGGGCAGCCCTCCCATGTAATAGGCGAGGCTGCTCCACAGGACTATTCCGACCATAGCGGCGGCTACTGTCGTCGTGTTGATGATGGCCGGGTCGACGATGCCTTTGCCGATGGTGGCGGCCACCGCCGTGCCCGAAAAGGCCCCTGCAGTATTCAGCAGCGTAGCCATGATCACGGCCCGCTGCGGAGAGAGGACGCGGGTGGAGACGACGGTGGCTATGGAATTCGGCGCGTCGGTCCAGCCATTGACGAACTCAGCGGCTAAGATGAGCAGAAGAACAGGCAGAATAGACCACAGTTGTTCAGGCATCTCGGCCGCTGAGTCCGGTGAGGATGACGAAGCCTAAGTTACTTACCCATCTCGAAGGTAACCTTGCTATCTGCCTTGGCCTTTACCGTCACCTTCTGGCTTGTCTTGCCCAGGGTCTCGTGCCAGACCTCCACATTGTAGGTGCCGGCCGGCACGTCGGTAAGCTTGAAGCTCCCGCTGTTGTCGGTCACGCTGAAGTAGGGATTCGCCGCCACGAAGAGCCATGCGTTCATCCAGCCGTGCACGTCGCACTTCAGATTGATCACCTCGGGCTTGTCGACCTTCACCGTGATGGTCTTCTTGAATTTGGGCTGGGCCATGTTGAACGGGCTGTTGGCCTTGCTGTAGCTGTGGACGTTATGGAGAATCCCGTCCGGGTTGAGAATGTCCACCGAAGAGCCCGCCGCCATAGCCAGCACATGGGGCTTATATTCGCAGCCGTTCTGATCCAGCTTCACCTTCTGCGGCTCCATCTTTTTTCCCTTCTTGATATCGGTGATGGAGACCACGGCGTTGACCAGATTCCCTCCCGAGACGATCAGGCTGGGGTCGGTCTTGCCGCTCTTGGCGCAGACCTCTTTGTCCTTGGTGATTTCCAGTTTCTTAGGCGCCGGGGCCGCTCCCTTGAACTTCACCACGCCGGAGACGCTTCCTCCGTCGCTGACCGCGCCGCCGTCGTAAGCAAGCAGGCCGGAGAGCGGCATTGCCGCCAAGACAGCAACCAAAAACGCTAGAAAAACAGTCTTTTTCATACCATCCTCCTTGTTCTCATTCTAATAGACGTATAGCACACTAACCCATTCATTCAACGAGACGCGGTACGGCCGCCCTCGGCCCCGGAACCTCTCCGCCCCAGCATCATGATATAGTCTCTGAGCGCTTCGATCTGCTTATCGTCCTTTCCTCCCAGGACATTGTCCGGGCCGCCGGGGTAAAAAGAGGGCATCTTCGTTCCGGGCTGAACCTTTTGCGGATCCTGGAGCCACTTGATTACCCAGTTGGAACTCAATCGGCTGCGCGCCAGGTTCAGGTCCGGCGCCCAGCCTTCCGGCGGACCCTCGGGTTTTCTCTCGCCCTGCTGGTGGCAGCTGAGACAGTTGAAAAAGTCCTTGGAGAAGAGCACCCGCGCCGCGTCCAGATGCTCCTTGGGAACCTTGCGGTCGTCGAAATAGGCGTACGGAATCTCGACTTTGGACAGGCCGTTGAAAAAGCCGATCAACAGGTTGGCCTCCTGGTCGGAAAAGCCGAAAGTAGGCATGCGCACGCTGAACCATGGGCGCACCGGGATCGGCTCCTTCAAGAAGCCGAAGAGCCATTGGGACTGCACCTTCTCACCCTCGCCGTTGAGCGGCGGCGGGGCCATGGAGGGATTCTCACCGAAATACTTGCGGATAAAACCTCCCCGATTCTCGATCTCGTGACAGCCGATGCAGTTGTACTGATGCATCAGTCTGCGCCCCTCCGCCACCTGCGCGACCTTTTGGCTTTGGTCCGCCTTGTAGCGGTGCGGCACCTTGGTTTCCCGGAAGCCGGCCAGGACCACGCGCAGCGCCTTGATGTCCTCCTCCGCCAAATTGAACTGCGGCATCACCTGCTCGACCCGCTCGGTCGCGTAGATGCGCGGGGTCTTGAGCTTGTTGAAGGTCCAATCGTCCCAGGTGTGGCGGATATCGGTGCGGTTGCCGAAGAAGAGCTCTTCCAGAGTCTTGGTGCCGAAGGTGGTGAGCTCCACGCCGATGCGCGACTCCTTTTCCATCCCCGGAATATCGTGACAGCCGAAGCAGCCGTATTTGCGCACCAGCGCCGCGCCGCGCTGCGCGTTCTTGGCGTCGTTAAGCCGCTCTTCAAGGCCGGCGATCGTTTCAGCTTTGGCCCCGAGCGTCATCAAATAGGCCGTGATCGCCGCCGTCTCCTGATCGCTCAGCCGCAGGCTCGGCATGCGCGTGGCGGGCGAGAAATCGCGCGGGTTCTTGAGCCAGTAGTAAGTCCAGCGCGGGCCGATCTTCGCGGCGATGTTCTTAAGGTTGGGGATGATCTCCTTCTCTTTTCCCAGAACCGTGGAGGCCTCGCCGTCGGCAAAGCCGTGGCAGCCCCGGCAGCCGAGAGACTCCGCCAGATTTTTCCCCCTGGCCGCCTGCTCTTTATCGCCGTCGCGCAGGCCGGCAGGCTGCGGATGGCCTGCGAGCCATTTTTCCCCCTCTTCCTTGGACGCCGACCAGAGAAAAGCCGCGATCGCCACCGCCTCGTCTTCCTTCAAGGAAAAATTCGGCATGCGCGTGTGCGGCCGGTAGTTATGCGGGTTCTCGATCCACCGGACCATCCAGCTCGGATCGACTTTGGCGCTGACCCTTCTCAAACTCGGGCCGACCTTCGGGATATCCTCGTAGCCTTTGACCAGATGGCAGCCGGTGCAGCCGACCTGCTCAAAGATGCGCTGCCCTTGGGCCAGAAGCGGCGCGTCCTGGAGCCGCTGGACATCGAGATGGCAGGAGACGCAGCTCGACTGCGCCTTGGCGCCGCGCAGCAGCGGAAACTCCCAGTAGTGAACCTCCCCGTGGGCCTGCGCCACGCTGTTCACCGCGGGCCCCTGCCCGTCGTGGCACGCCGTGCAGCCGAACTTTCCCGGAGGATGGGCGCTATCCGCCAGCAGGACCTCGCGGCGCGAATGGGTGCGGAAGGGCTGGGGCTCGTTTTCAAATCCGGGACGATTGATAGCCAGGTGACAGGTCTGGCAGCGGTCCACGCGCGCTACCGGCTCATCGAACCGGTTGCGATCAAACTCGTCCAGGACGACCTGGCGGATGCTGGGGATCTTATACAACGAGAAAAGCTTCAGGTCCTGAACCTTGAGGGTGGTGCTTGCATTTTCCATGACCCGCAGCCATTTGTCCCGCTCCGCGGTCATTTTGGCGAGCTCGGTTTCCAGCTCTTTGATGCCCGCGCCGAGCTTCTTGATCTCCTCCCTGAGCTGCTCCCGCTTCTGTCTGCCCTTTTCGAGCTCAGGATCTAGCTTGGCCTTCTCCTTTTCCAGCTCCCGAATGGCGTCCTGGTAGGGTTTGGCGTTCCTTCCCTGCTGGACCGCGTGGTCGTGCTCGTACCACGCCTCCTCGAGCTCGCTCTTGACGAACTTGACCTCCTGATCCAGCTCGGTAAAGCGGACATTGGCGCGCACCTCTTCCGCGTGCAGCGTTTTGAGCTTTTTCCCCAGCTCGCCGCTCTTGAGACTCGCCTGCTCCGCGGAAAGCTTCTTTACCAGCTCCTGGTAGGAGGAGTCGGCCTTAAGCTTTTTATCCTCTTCGTCATAGGCGGCCCTGGCCTTGCGGTAATCCAGCCGGTAGAACTCCGTCTGGATCTTCTTCCAGGGACGCCGGGTGATGTTGTCGTCCCAAAAAGACCACAGGGTCAGCGCCACCAGCAGCGAGCTTCCCAAAAGGAACACGCTGCCGTAGGATTTTTTTTCTTCCTTTTCGTCAAAGCCTCGGACCGCCATCCTCGTCCCCTTCGGCTGAGCGACTCGACCTGACTTCGGCGAGCTCAGTCGAGTCGAGCTCGTCGCAGGTCAGGTCGAAGCCTAAGCCGCTTTTCTCTCCAGCAGCCGCCCCAACGAGAAGACGCCGACACCGATCAGCGTCAGGACGATCTCCTCGGCCATGGAGGCGTTGCGCGCGATGCCGGCAAAAAGGGCGTAGCCCACGTCCGCAACTCCCAGCGCCTGGAAAAGCTTGGCAACGTAAAACATCAGATATTAAACCACGGCGTGACCAGGATGTACTTCACGTTGAAGGCAAGGCGCAAAAACATCTTGGCGGGAAGCGAGAGCATCGTGACGAAGAGCATGGCCGTGATAACGAAGCGCACCAGCCCCCAGCGCTCGAGAAACTCCTTCCCCTTGATCCGCAGCACGCAGAGATAAAAGGCGACGGTGCTGACGACGAAGTAGCCCCCGACTACGACCGCCCCGCACGCGGCGGACCACCAGTAATCCCGAAAACCGAGCAGATACGGGAGATCCACGTTGGTCAGCGCCACGACTTTATGCGGATCCCAGTGCTGCCACGGCCAGAAGAGGTTCCAGCCGGGCCCGCGGAAAAAGGTCCCGATGATGATCATACTGACCCAGAGAACGTGAAATCCGAAAACGAAGGTCAGGATCTCGTACTTCCTGGGTTTGAAGCAGTAGTAGCCGTTGCCCTCGGGGTTGATGTCGATGAAAGGTATCACCATCAGTCCGATGATGATCAGCGTCGGCAGGACCACGCCCGCATGCCACGGGTCGAAATAGACCAGCATCTCCTGCAGGCCCAAGAAGTACCAGGGCGCCTTGGAGGGGTTCGGGGTCCGGGTCGGATTGGCCGGCTCCTCCAAAGGGGCGTCGATCACGATGGACCACAGAATCAGCACCACCATCACGAACAGGGCGACCAGAAACTCCATGCGCACCAGATGCGGCCAGGTGTGAACCTTGTCGTCCGCCACCGTAGGTCTCTGTTTGCTTTGTTCAGCCATCACACACTCTTCGAAGTTGCCCTTTGGACGTTCGAGTCGTTTGAATCGTTCGAGTGGTTCGAGTCGTTCAAACCGTTCAAACGATTCGAACGGAGCGAAGCGATGGAACGATTGGAACGCCCGAGCGTTTTCATAACGACGGACCGGAGAAGCCGTCCCTGCGGATGCGCCAAAAATGAACCGCCATCAGGATGCTGGCGATCATCGGAATAAAGATGCAGTGGAGGATATAGAAGCGGAGCAGCGTGTGCGGCCCGATCTCTCCCCCGCCGAACAGAAACGCGCGCGCATCGTAGACGGGATTGACGCCGACGAATTCCGCGAACGGTCCCTCGTGGCCGAGCATCGGTGAAGCCCGCGCCATGTTGGAGCCCACCGTAACCGCCCAGATGGAGAGCTGATCCCACGGCAGGAGGTAGCCGGTAAAGCTCAAAAGCAGAGTCAGCACCAGGAGCAGGACCCCGACCACCCAGTTGAATTCCCGCGGCGGCTTGTAGGAGCCGGTGAGAAAGACGCGGAACATGTGGAGCCAGACGAAAACCACCATCGCATGGGCCGACCAGCGGTGCATGTTGCGCATGAGCATGCCGAAGGGCATGTCGAACTCGAGATACTTCATGTCCGCGTAAGCGTATTCCGCCACCGGGCGGTAGTAAAACATGAGGTAGATCCCGGTAACCACGGTGACCAGGAACATGAGAAAGGTGAGCCCGCCCATGCACCAGGTGAAGCGCATGCGCACCCCGTGCCGGCGCACCTTGGCCGGATGGAGATGGAGAAAGACGTTCGCCGTGACCATGAGGACCCGGTTGCGCGGCGTGTCCTCGTAGCCGTGGCGGAAGATCGCTTTCCAGACCTGGTTCTCGACGATGTCTCTCTTGAGATCTTCCAGAAACTTGAGGTTCATATCTTTTTATCCGTCAGACTTTCAGGATGCTGTCCGGAAACTGCTCGTCCGGCTCCGTGCCGGCGTTCATCTTGAAGACCTTGCTCTTGTCGACCACGAGCTGGCCGTCGTCGCCCACGGCGATCTTGAAGCGGTCCAGCGGCCGCGGGGCCGGCCCTTCGAAGTTGAGGCCGGTCTTGAAAAAGCCGCTGCCGTGACAGGGACACTTGAA
>JACPDC010000080.1 GCA_016184235.1 Deltaproteobacteria bacterium
TAACATAGTCTACCATCTCCAGCGCGGCAATCAACTCGGCCCTCTCCAAGTCCGGAAGAATGGGACGATCGGCGCCCTTGATGGCCTGGACCGACCGGTCGCTGTTCACGGCGACCACCAGGATATCGCCGCGCTTTTTCGCCTCTCTGAGCAGGTGGACATGGCCGCGGTGCAAAAGATCGAAACAACCGTTTGTCAGAACGACTGTCTTGCGTTCCTTTTTAGCGTTTGCGAGAATGTTTTTTATCTCGTGAAGCTCGCCGATTTTACCCTGCACGATAGATGGCTAGCACGTCCCCGGCTCGATTTCAATGTCGTCCACCCCCGGGGCGGCCCTTTCTGAATCGATGCAGCGCAAAAAAATAGACGTTAGAAGGAGCCTTCGGGTTTCTCTCGGCGACGGAGTGTTCGCCTCCGTCATGCTGGGCGTGACCGACAACTATGTCATTCCCTTTGCCTTGCTCCTGGGCGCGACCGTGCAGCAGGTCGGTCTGATAAGCGGCCTTCCGAACCTGCTCGGCTCGCTGTCCCAGCTCGGCGCGGCCCGTCTGGTGCAACGTCTGGGAGGCCGACTCAGACTTTTGACGCGTACGGTTACGATCCAAGCGGCCACGCTCGTTATGATCGCGTTTCTGGCCCGCCTCGATATGCCCTACCGCGTGGAGGGATTGCTCTTGCTCCTGGCCCTCTTTTCCGTCGCCGGCGCGCTCGGCCGCCCGGCATGGGGCAGCCTTATGACGGAATACTTGCCCAGGCAGACGCGGGGCAGCTATTTTGGCCGGCGCAACCTCTTGCTCGGCATGGTCAATGTGGCGAGTATGATCGGGGCTGGATTTTTGCTTTACACAAGCAAGGAATTCTCGTCCGTGATCGGTTTTTTTGTGATTTTTATGATCGCCGCGGTGTGCCGCTTCGTTTCCGGCGTGTACGTCGCACAGATGAGCGACGTGGCGCAGAAAAGGGATCCCGCCAGCGACTTTACCTTTTTCATGTTTTTGGGACGGTTCCGTGAAAGCAACTTCGTCAAGTTTGTCGCCTTCGTCGCCGCGCTGACGTTCGCCGCTCATCTGGCTTCCCCGTTTTTCGCCGTCTACATGCTGCGCGATCTTCAGTTCAGTTATCTGACCTACACGGCCGTTCAGGTGGTCTCCACGGGCGCCGGCCTGGTTGCCCTGCCGTGGTGGGGAAGGCACGCCGATCTGGTCGGCAACGCCCGGGTGCTCCGGTTGAGCGGCTTCGTGGTGACTCTGATTCCGCTGCTGTGGCTGGTTTCGCGGAACGTAGTTTATTTGACGCTGGTGCAAGCGTTGGCGGGATTCGGCTGGAGCGGCGTCACGCTCTGCGCCGGCAACTTCATCTACGACGCGGTGACGCCCCAGAAGCGGGTTCGCTGCATCGGCTACTTCAACGTGATTACCGGCAGCGCTCTTTTCTTGGGAGCTTCTGCCGGCGGCCTCCTCGCCGCGAGCCTCCCGCCGCTTCAAGGGTCGCCGATTCTGACTCTCTTCGCGATCTCGTCTCTATGCCGGCTGGCCATGTATTTCGCGCTGTTCCGGAGCTTCCAGGAGGTGCGGCCTTCGAAGGAAGTTTCGTTCTCGGAGCTGTTCTTCAGTGTCACCGGGGTCCGTCCGCTCATCGGACTCTCCGGAGACTAGGCACGAAACGTTTGAATCGTTTGAGCCGTTCAAATGGTTCAAGATGTTTAAAGTTTTCTTTAACGACTCGAACGATTCGAACAATATCAAACGAATGGAACCGCTTGCAGGGGAGCCTTGACCCGCTCGCCAAATTTAGCTAAGTTCGTTACAGTTTTTGTGTGCGCGAGTTTCGTCTTTAGAAAGGGGATAAAGTTATGGAATACCGGGATTTGAGGGAATGGATCAGCAAGGCGGAAGGGCTGGAGGAGGTAAAAACCCTCAAAAAGTGTGATTGGAATCTCGAGATCGGAGCGATCACCGAGCTGGTGGCGCGGCGCGAGGACGGGCCGGCGGTGCTCTTCGACGAGATCAAGGATTACCCCAAGGGCTATCGGGTTCTGTCGAATTCGTTGAGCTCCCGGAAACGGCTGGCGCTTACTCTGGATATGCCCGCCGGCGAGACCAAGATGGACTTCGTGCGCCTATGGAGGGAGCGTTACAAGAAGATCAAGCCGATTCCGCCCAAGTTCGTCAAGGACAGCCCCCTGCTGGAGAACGTCTACAGAGATAAAGACATCGACCTGCTCAAGTTTCCCACCCCGAAGTGGCATGAGCTCGACGGCGGTCGCTACATCGGGACCGGGAGCATCGATATCACGCGCGATCCGGATGAGGGCTGGGTGAACTGGGGAACCTACCGGGTGATGATTCATGACAAGGATACCGTGGGGTTTTATATATCGCCCGGCAAGCATGGGCGGATTCAGCGGGAGAAGTACATCAGCACCGGCAGGCCGTGCAAGATTGCCATGTCTTTCGGCCATGACCCGCTGGTTTTTCTGGCGGGGAGCATCGAGGTTCCCTACGCCATTCCGGAGTACGAGTTCATCGGAGGAGTGCGCGGGGAGCCTTTGGAGCTGATCGAGGGAGAATATTCGGGGCTGCCGATTCCGGCGAACGCGGAGATCGTGGTCGAGGGAGACGTGATCTTCGATCAGGCGAAGATTGAGGGGCCGTTCGGAGAGTGGACCGGCTATTATGCCAGCGCCGAGAGACCGGAACCCTTCGTCAAAGTAAGGCGGCTGTATCACCGCAACAATCCCATCATGCTCGGCTCGCCTCCGGGAAGACCGCCGGCGGAGCTCGGATGGTATCGCTCGTATCTTCGCTCCGCATTGATCTGGGACGAGATGGAGAAGGCCGGGGTGCCGGATGTCAAAGGAGTCTGGCTCACGGTATCCGGCGGGAGCCGGCTGGTTCTCGTGGTGTCGATCAAGCAGCGTTACCCCGGCCATGCCAAGCAGGCCGCCGTGGTGGCCTCGCAATGCCACGCCGGCGCGTACCTCGGCCGCTATGTGATCGTCGTGGACGACGATATCGACCCGTCCAATACGGACGACATGATCTGGGCACTGGCAAGCCGCTCCGATCCGGAGACGGACATCGATATCATCCGGCGCTGTTGGAGCGGTCCCTTGGATCCTATCATTCAGCCGGGCAAGAAGGGCTTCAATTCCCGGGCGATCATCGACGCCTGCCGGCCCTTCGAGTGGATCAAGGATTTTCCCCCGGTTGCGGAGTCCAGCAAAGAGGTGTTGGACGCTACCGCCAGGAAGTGGGGCAAGATCCTTTTCAGCAGCAACGGAAAGGCGTAAAAATTTAAAATTTCTAATTTTGAATCTTTAATTAACTGGGAAGGTTCACCACGACCGTAGCGGTCTTGCCTTTTCGCAGCACTTCCATTCTCAACTGGCCAGGTCTCTTGGCCCCTTGAACGAGCGATTCCAGATCCGCGGCCCTTTGGATCGCGCGCTCGTTCACCCTGAGAATGACGTCTCCCCTTTGCACCCCGGCCTCCGAGGCGGCGCTGCCCGGATCGACATCCGCGACCAGGAGTCCCTTTCTGGCCTGCAGGTCGAAGAGGCTGGCCAGCTCAGGGGTGAGATCCTGAACATGGATGCCCAGGATCTTGCGTATATCGTCCCTGGGCTTTTCCGAAGATGGGAGCTGTTTGGCCTTGGCCAGCACCTGGGTCGAGGCGTAGATGGGAGCTTTCATCCTTAGGGCGACGGCGATCGCATCGCTGGGCCGGGAGTCGATTTGAAATTCCTGGCCTTTGACCTTGAGGGAGATGCTGGCATAGTAAACGTTATTGCGCAGGTCGGTGATGGTGATGCGCTGAAGGGTGGCGCCGATCCCCTGCAGGATGTTGCGGATGAGGTCGTGAGTGTTGGGACGAGGGATGGCGACGCTTTCAAGCTCCAGGGCGATCGAGGTCGCCTCTTCGCTGCCGATCCAGATGGGAATGAGTTTTTTCTCCCTGGCGTTTTCCAGAATGACCACGGCGGTCGGCGTCTTCGCCGACGGATCCAGCACGACCCGCTTCACCTTCATTTCGATAAAGGTGTTTTCCTGAGCCCCTCCCCCAGCCGGGGCGAGAGTACAAAGGGCAACTAATGCGACGAAAAAGACACCCCTTCCCACAGTAACCTCCTTCAGCGCATAGACCAAAAATGGTCTGGCGCGATTTCATTCACCTTACCTGGCGGCATTCGGCATTGTCAACAGTCGTATTTTTCTTGACCCGCTCTTGAGCCGTAGGCTATGCTCCTGCACGTGACGGTCCGGGAACGCCGATGAGCCGCGAAATAGTACGTTGGGATTTCAACAATATGTTCGAGCATGCCTTAGGCCGTGGCAAGGGCCTAAAGCCTTCGGACATCGACCGGCTGGGAAAAAAAGGGCGTGAAATCCACGGCGCCATCCAGGAGATGCGCCGGGCGGGGACGACGCCGTTCTACCGGGTCATCTTTGAGGAGGGCGAGCTGGCGCCGATAGCGGCGCTGGGCGCGGAAATCCGCGAGCGCTGGGAGACCCTCGTGGTGCTTGGTGTCGGCGGCTCCGCCCTGGGGGCCAAGTCGCTCCATCTCGCGCTCAACCATCCCCTGCACAACTCGCTCCCGCGCGAGGAAAGAAAGGGCGTGCGCCTCTTCGTCGCGGATAATATCGACCCGGAAACCTTCGTGAGCCTGCTGGAGTACCTGGAGCCTTCCAAGACGCTTTTCAATGTTGTGAGCCGTTCCGGAGAGACCGCCGAGACGCTGGCGCAGTTTCTTATCGTGAGGGATCGCCTGGAACGTATCTTGGGCCCCGGCCGCAGTAAAGAGCACTTTTTACTGACTACTGATAAGCAGGCGGGTCCGTTGCGGCGCGTGGCTGAAAGGGAAGGCTACGCGAGCATGAGTATCGCCGGAGATCTGGTAGGGCGATATTCGGTCTTCTCCGCCGTCGGGCTGCTCCCCGCGGCCGCCAGCGGCATCGATGTGCGGTCGCTGGCCGCCGGGGCGCGGGCCATGGCCGATCGCTGCGGCAGCCCGGAGCTCTGGGAGAATCCGGCCTACATGAGCGGCGCGCTGCACTATCTCTCGCAGAGACAAAAGGGAAAGCGGATCCGCGTCATCATGCCGTACAGCGACCTTCTCACCGGCATCGGCGAATGGTTTTGCCAGCTTTGGGCCGAGAGCCTCGGCAAGGAGAGGGATGTGCGCGGGAAAAAGGCGCAAGGGGCGCAGTGCCCGGTCAGGGCTCTGGGGATCACGGACCAGCATTCCCAGCTTCAGCTCTACATGGAGGGCCCTGATGACAAAGTGGTCGATTTCATCCGCGTTCAGGGATTCTCAAAGCCGGCGGCTATTCCCAGGCTTTACGAAGGCGACGAGGCTGTAGGGTATCTCGGGGGCCGCGAGCTGTCCGAGCTGCTTCTGGCTGAGGAGCGGGCCACGGAGATGGCCCTGGCTAAGAAGGGGAGAATGAATTCGACCATCGTGTTGGACGGCATCTCGCCGCAGGCTATCGGTCAGATCCTCTTCCTGTTCGAGATAGAAACGGTCTTTGCCGCCGGGCTTTACCGGGTCAATCCTTTCGACCAGCCCGGCGTGGAAAAGGGAAAGCGGCTCACCTACGGAATGATGGGGAGGCCGGGATACCGGAAAGAAAAAGAGGAAGTGCTGGCCCTGCAGCGAAAGAAAAAGGAAAGATTCGTCTTGTGAGAATTATCGTTCTGCCGGAAGACTGGATCAGCCGGATCGCCGCCGGCGAGGTCGTGGAGCGTCCGGCGGCGGTGGTGAAGGAACTCGTCGAGAACGCCCTGGACGCGGGGGCGAGAGAGATTTCGGTGCGGGTGGAAGGGAGCGGGAGCTCCTCGATTCGCGTAAGCGACGACGGTGACGGCATAGCCGCCGAGGACTTGGCGCTCGCGCTCGAGAGGCATTCCACCAGCAAGCTCCGGGACGAGGCCGATCTGTTCCGCATCGCCACGCTGGGGTTTCGCGGCGAGGCGCTTCCCAGCATTGCCTCAGTCTCCAAGCTGGAGATTGTCTCCCGGACTCGGCAGGAGCAGGCCGGCGCGCGGCTGAGGGTCGAAGGGGGAAAGAAGGGGCGAGCGGCGGCGGCGGGCTCTCCGGCGGGAACTACCGTTGAGGTGCGCGACCTTTTCTTCAATACGCCGGCGCGGCGCAAGTTTTTAAAATCTCCGGCCACCGAGTTGAGCCACATCTGCGACGTAGTCAATCGCATGGCGCTCGCGTATGCGGAGGTCCATTTTCGTCTGGATCATGGCGCCAGGACGCTTTCCGACTATGTTGCCGCGGCGCGCCCCCGGGACCGCCTGCAGCAGGTCTTGGGGCCGGAAATCGCCGGCGGTCTGGCGCCTTTTGGCGCGAGCAGCGGGAAAATGACGGTCAATGGATTTCTTAGCACCGCGCCGAGCTCCTATTCGACGTCTCGCTATCTGCACATGTACGTGAATCGGCGCTTTGTCCGCGACCGGATACTCACGCACGCGGTTCTTCAGGGATATGAGACCTTGTTGATGAAGGGGCGGTATCCGGCGGTGGTGCTTTTTCTCGAGATCCCCTACGAAGAGGTAGATGTCAACGTCCATCCCGCAAAGTACGAGGTGCGCTTTCGCCGGCAATCGGAGGTCCATGAGGCCGTGGCCGAAGCGATCCGGAGCAGCTTGAGAGCGGAGGCCAAGGCGCCGGGGAGGACGGAAATACTGGATAGAGAGCAAGCTGGGTTTGTCGTGCAGGAGGCCGCTCTTCCATATGCCGCCTGGCCCCATAAAGAGTCGCGTCCGCCGGCCGAGGGCTATCCCGGCGGAACAGGATCGAAGGGGGAGACGGTTCCCAAGGGTTTTTTTTCATCGTTGGATATCGTCGGGCAGATCCTCGGCTGCTATCTGGTGTGCGGCTCTCCACGAGGCATGGCCTTGATAGACCAGCACGCGGCGCACGAGCGCATCGCCTTCGAGAGGATGCGCCGGCAGCTGGATCAGGGAGAAGTCGAGCGCCAGAATCTGCTGATTCCGCAAATACTGGAGAGGGGATCGCCGTCCTCGACGACCTCGGCTTTACCGTGGAGCGTTTCGGGGCGAGCAGGTTCGCGATCAAGGCGGTCCCGGCGCTCCTTCCCGAGGGGGATTACCGGCAGCTCTTGCGCCGGATGGTTGTAGAGTTTGCCGACGTGGGGCGCTCCAAGGAGGTGCGGGAGGAGCTCGAAGAACGGCTCATGACGATCGCCTGCCATAGCGTGATCCGGGCCAACCGCAAGCTGGATCGGGAGGAGATACGGGCATTGCTCAAAGGGCTCGACGAGATCGACTTCGCCACCCAATGCCCCCACGGCCGCCCGGTGTTGCTGGAATTCACTCAGGAACAGCTGGAGAGAATGTTCAAGCGGGCATGAGGGGGCGATGAAGCCCAAGCTTGTCATCATCCTCGGTCCCACCGGCGTCGGGAAGAGCGAGGTCGCGCTCGAAGTAGCTTCGGATATCGGCGGCGAGATCGTCAACGCCGACTCGCAGCAGGTTTACCGTCACATGGACATCGGCACCGGAAAGCCGACGCCGGAGCAGCGCGAGAGAGTGGCCCATCACTTGATTGATATCGTGGATCCCGATGAGGAGTTCAATGCCGCGATATTTCGCGAGCGCGGCTTAAAAAGCGCAGAGCAGATCTGGTCCAGAAAGAGACAGGTGATTCTTTGCGGCGGCACCGGATTCTACATAAAGGCATTGACCCATGGGCTGTTCGTCGGCCCGGCGAAAAACCCTGAAATCCGGAAGCGGCTGGCGGAAGAGGCGAGAGAGAAGGAGCTGGCGACGCTTTACGAGCGGCTGAAGCAGGTTGATCCGGAGGCGATTCGCTCGATCCATCCTCATGACAGGCACAGGATCATCCGGGCGCTGGAGGTTTTTGAGCTGACCGGCAAGCGCATGACCGATTGGCAGAGGGAGCACGGCTTTAAAGAAAGCCCATTTGAGGCGCTGAAGATGGGTCTGGATCGGGAGCGGGAGGAGCTATACTCGCTGATCAATCGCCGCTGCGAAGAGATGGTGGCAAGAGGGCTGGTGGAAGAGGTCAGAGGGCTCGTGGAGAAGGGCTATGGCCTCGAGCTCAGGCCGATGCAGAGCGTCGGTTATCGCCACATGGCTCTCTATCTGAGCGGCGCGATGAGCCTGGAGGAGGCCATTTCGCTCATGCAGCGCGATACCCGCCACCTGGCCAAGCGCCAGCTTACCTGGTTCCGCGCCGACAAGGAGATCCGCTGGTTTCATCCGGAGAGAAATAGAAAAGAGATTGTGCGAGCAGTTAGGGAGTTTTTAGGCTACGGATTAACTATATAGCTTAACTTATTACTTTTACAGAGGATCTGAGCTATGAATGCAGGCGGTATTTCCTCCAAATCGCGCCTGGTGGCGCTGCTCTTCTGCCTTTTCCTGGGCGCCTTGGGAGTCCATCGGTTCTATGTCGGCAAGGTCGGCACTGGCATCCTCCAGCTCCTTACCCTCGGCGGCATCGGCATTTGGGTATTGATAGACCTCATTATGATCGCCGCCGGCTCCTTCAGAGACAAGCAGGGTCTCCGGTTGTTCCGCTGGATCGAGCCCGGCCCGGTTTGACCGAACCGAGGCGCTATCCTAGTTCCTAACAGCAGGGCAACGGGTTTTCGATCAGGTTGTAGACGTCGTCGAAGGTCACGTCGTTGATGGTCCTCTGGATCTTATAGAGGCGCGGCGGCTCGCCCTTGAGAAAAACCATAAGGGCGGTTTCGATAGGCGGGCAGCCCGGCTTCACGCAGGGGACCTCTTTGACGACAATCGGCGCCTCCGGCGGGAATCCCAGGTTTTGTCTGGTCCAGTACCTGATCTGCTCGATCGTGAAAGACGAGGTGTCGTCGTAGCTCCGGCCGAATGGATCGATATTGGACGGTCCGGAGCCGTTCCCTGAGGTAAAGCAGCTCTTAAAGCCCGCGGTTATTTTTTCGCCGTCAAGATCGCGGCCGATAAAGACCATCCGGCTGGTTCTCTCCTCATCTTTGTCCCATTGTCTTCCGGGACGCCCTTCGAACAGCATGTGAACCCCTTGGAAGACGTACTGGTCGGGATCGCCCCTCAGGTTCAGGATCCCCTTCATGCGCAGCATCTTCGGTCCGAACTCGGTGATCACGTCGCGGAACCACTGGCTCACCTTGAGCCCGTCGAGATCGCCGGGGGTGGCAATGGAAACCGTGGAAACATCCTGGGTATGGCGGTGATCGTCGGAGTGGTTTTCCGCCCTGGCTTCAACGGCGAGGCTCCGGAGATCCAGGACCATGGAAATATCGATGTCGGAGTTCCGGGTCTGGCAAATGCGCGCCACGCGGTTCAAATTCTTGATCTTGTATTCGAGCTCCGGCAAGTCTTCCGGCGCGATCAGGTCCGTCTTGTTCAAAAGCACCAGGTCGGCGAAAGCTATCTGCTCCCGCGCCTCAGTCGAATGGTCGATCTGCTGCCAGACGTGCTTGGAGTCCACCACGGTGACCACGCCGTTGAGCTGGAATTCGCTGCGGATGCGGTCGTCGATGAAAAACGTCTGCGCCACCGGCGCCGGATCGGCCAGCCCGGTGGTCTCGATCATGAGAGTGTCGAACTTCGACTTGTGCTCGAGAAGCTGAAACAAGCTGCGCAGCAGGTCGCCGCGCACGGTGCAGCAGATGCAGCCGTTGTTCATCTGCACGACTTCCTGCTCCGACGAGATCAACAGATGGTGGTCGATCCCGACCTCGCCGAATTCGTTGACGATCACGGCGACGCGCCGGCCGTGTTCCGTGGTAAGGATGCGGTTCAGCAGCGTGGTCTTCCCGGCCCCAAGAAAGCCGGTCAGTATGGTTGCCGGTATCCTGTGATCGGTCCGCTCAGTCATTCGTTGCTCCGGATGAGATCATCTAAAAGTAGCAACGGGATTAAGACGAGTCAATACGGGGAAATAGAGCTGCTATCTTTCGTACAAGGCCTTGATAAAGCCGCTGCTGTCGATCTCCTTCAAGTAGCCGAGATCGACAAGGCTGTCGGGCGCGATTTCGCGGGCCTTGAGGCTCCTGGAGGCGATCTCGTCCAGGACCAATCGGATCCCCTTCATCGTCGGATAGGGCACCTGCGGCATCACCTTCACCGCATAGTGGTTATAGGTCTTCCACGTATGCCCTGAGGTAGCGGCGAACGATATCCGGCTGCTCGCGCACGTAGCTCCGTGTGGTGACGACTCCGGCGCCCTGGTAATCCACGCCGATGGCGCTCAAGTCGACGAGCATCTGGAAGCCGAGCTTCAGCGCGCGCAGGTTCAGCGGCGAGGAGATCATGCCGCCGTCGATGCCCCGGGAAGAAAGACCCGCCAGAATCTCCTGAGAGCCTCCCATCTGAATGAGCGCGACCTCCCGGTCAGGCTGGATGCCCCACTGGGTCAGGATGTAGCGCAGCAGGAAATCGTCCGAGGTGCCGAACCGGGTTACGCCGAGCTTTTTCCCCTTGAGATCCTCCCGGCTTTTTATCTCCGGCTTGACCATGAGCTTCTGGCCGGGCCGGTGATTGGGCCCGGCCAGCATGACGAGGTCGGCCCCCGCCAGATTGGCCTGGATCACCGCGGGAATGGCGATCTCGGAAATACGGATCTCCCTGGCGAGCATCGCCTGGACGATCTTGGAGCTGCCCGCGATATAGATCATTTCTACGTTCAATCCGTGTTTGTCAAAAAGGCCCGCGTCCTTCGTTACCCATAGGACGCCCATGGAGCCGACGGTCGTGGGGTAGGCGACCTTGAGCTTGCTGGACTGCGTTTCGCCGGCAGCACGCCAGAAAAAGAAAATCGAGGCGAGAAGAATGACTGAGATGCTTCGCTTCATCGGAGCGTTTCCCATGCCGCCGCCCGGCTTACTTCTCGTAGAGCTTCCTGATAAAGCCGCTCTTTTCGAGCTCTTCCACGAAACTCGGATCGGCGAACTCTTCCGGCTTGTGCTTCCAGACGTCGGGGCGGATCATCGCCACGTACTCGAAGCTGGTTTTCATCCCTTTGAGGTTGGGATAGGGGGCTGCGAGACGGTATTTGGCGAAGAGCTCCCAGGATTCCTGCGCGAGTGTGTCGTCATCCAGGCGCAGGGTCTTTTTGATGACCCGCTTGGCGAACTCCGCGTCCCTCTTAAAGAGGGCGATCCCTTCCAGGTGCGCTCTCATGTATCTCATGATCAAATCGCGGTCCTGCCGGATGATGGAACGCCGGGAGGCGATCTCGCTCCACGGATAGTCCACCTCTTTGAAAAAATCCCAGAAAAGGGAGAAACCGGCTCGCTGCGCCAGGACGAATGCCGGATGAGAGAGGGCCGCCGCCGGGATCTTGCCTTGCCTCAGAGCGAGCAACCGATCGGCGTCCCCGCCCACCTGCAGAAGGGCGAAATCTTTATCCGGATGAAGCCCTTTTTTCCTGGCGAGGTGACGCACCAGAAAATCGGTAAGAGAGCCGAAGGTCGTGACTCCCACGGTCTTCCCCTTGAGGTCCTCCGTCCTCTTGATGTCGGGCCTGACCATCAGCGCTTGAACCACGCCGGGCATCGTATGGGCCAGGACGACCATGTCGGAGCCGGCCAGCACGGCATTCATCACCGTCGGTGTGGCGATGGGCGAGATCTGAACGCTCCCGGCCACGAGGGCCCTGGAAGCTATGCCGGAGCCTTGCATGACGACGACCTCGGCATCGAGGCCGTGCTTCTCGAAGAGCCTGGCTTCTCTGGTGAAGAAGATGATCATGTTACCCATGCTCACGGCGGGCACGCCGACGTAGATCTTCTTGTGGGTCTGCCCTTGAGCAAGGGAGGGAAGCTTGTCAATGCGCGCGCCGACCTTTTCAGGGATTGCACTTAGAGCAGGGTCGCAGGTACAATTCACTGAAAGTTCAAAGTTGGGCCGGGCGGGCGAAGTTCTCGGCGGAAGGGAGTGGCGGTGATCGAAAGCGTGCTGGATGGCCTGATCGGGTTTTTAGCGGATCCCTCCGCATTCTGGCTGGTTTACGGCGTCATCCTGTTTGCCGCCTTCTTGCTGCTCGTTGGAGCAGTGGAAAGTCTGATTCTTAAGAAGCCGCTCAACGCCTTCGTGATGGGCACTTTGTTCGCGGTTTATGTCTATTTCGGAGTTCAATGGGGCAGGAGCGTCGCCCCCACGGGCTCGGTCCACCTGTGGAAGTTCGGAGTTAACCCCGCCTCGGAGTTCCTCTGCCCGGCTGACAGCCCAATCAAAGGAGCGCTACAGACGGCCGGCACGACCCGGTGCTTTTACCATTTCCCCGGAGCTGATTCTTACAATCAGATCAGGCCCGACAGGTGCTATGCCAGGAGGGAAGAGGCCATGGCCGACGGCTGCGATCAGCCGAAATTTTGAAGGCGCGGAAGCCGTTGCGTTACTGTCCCGCGCCGCAGCGGGGGCAGGTCAAGGGCGGAGTAGCTTTCAGAATCGACCAGCCGCAGACAGAGCAAATCTCAACCTCTTCTCCAAGCATGCCTCGGACCATGGGGCCGCAGCGGGCCGCGCCGCAGGGTCCG
>JACPDC010000280.1 GCA_016184235.1 Deltaproteobacteria bacterium
ACCGTAACTAACTCGGTCGCAGAGGCCGTTCAATAGCATGGGTCATCCCGTCCTGCCTCCTCAAGAGCTCGAACAGTTGCCTGGGTTGGATAAGCCCGCTTTCTGCACGGCTTCTTTCACCGCCTTCTGCAAAACGGACTCGTGCAAATGGTGCCGGCGTTTCTCTCCGGTTGTGCGATCTATGTAGTGGCTCGTTGCAGGAAATACCCATTGCCATCCCCACTCTTTCCCCGCATTGGGATATTTGCGATCGAGGGCGTTCGGCAAAGCAACGCGTCCCGTGCCGTGCTCCAGATCGCGCCGGTGTTGCTCTTTCATGAGTTCGAGGTGCTTAGCGAGGGGGTCTTTCACCGCCCCGGGAAGCATCGTGTGCCGGTCTTTATCCCCCTTGCCGGCGCGAATGACAATTTGGTTACTCGTGAAATCTATATCTTTGACCCTCAGCTGCAAACACTCCATCAGTCGGAGGCCCGCTCCGTAAAGAAGCACGGCCATGAGCCAATCGGAATGATCAAGGATACCGAGGATCGATTTCACTTCCTGTCGTGTCAAAACCACCGGTAGTCTGTGCGGTCTTTTCGCCCGAACGACGCCGTTGATGTAACCAATCTCCTTTCGCAGCACTTCTCGGTAAAGAAACAAAATAGCGTTCAATGCCTGGTTCTGCGTGGAGGCGCTCACATGCAATTCGCTGGCGAGGCTTGAAAGAAATTGCGCAATCTCTTTTTCGCCCATCTCGGCCGGGTGCCGTTTGTTGTGGAAAAAGATGAACCGCTTGATCCAATGAACATAGCTGTCCTCGGTCTTGGGACTATAGTGCCGCGTGTGGATTGCCTGGCGGACCTGGTCAAGGAGCTTAGGTTTTGGCGCGCTTGAAGGAGAAGAGATGAGTCTGGAGTCCATAAGCCCGATCCCTACAGACAAACCAATCCATCTGATAGAGAATCGGGTGGTCGGCTGACTGTTTAGACGAAAGTGATGGGAATTTGCTTCAACAGACTAGACGCTGGTCTTCACGGCGGGCGAGCCGCCCTTCAGCGTCGCTTCAGCCACTTCAGCTAAGAGCTGATCGTTGTCGTGATCGAGGGCGAAGACGCGGAACTGGACCACCTTGGCGGGGATGAACTCGAAAAGCTCGGCCAGAGACTCCTTTTCGATCCCGCCGGTGGAAGGGTCGAAGATATGGATCTGCTTCTTGCCCATGGCGAAGGGGCTCTCGGGCCGGGGGTCCTGGGTCGCCATGTCTACCCGGAACACCAGGTCGCGGGCGGAGGCAGGCAGCGCCGCCCGGATGCGCTTCTCCCAATCGGCATCCTGGATGAGCGCCACGCCGTAGCGCAGCTCGTTCAAGGAGAGGGTGCGGTCGAATGCCATCTTCCATTTGATATCACGGTCCAGGATCCTTCCCCACTCGCGCGCCAGCGATGGCATGGGAGCGTCGCGGCGGCGCCAGCGCGAGACCTCCTCGAGCAGCGACCAGTCGGTGAGATGAAGGTACTCCGACATGTGCTCCAGCGGGTTTCCGGGAAAGAGCGCCTTCATGGTCTCGGGAAAGATCTCCCTCAGATGGAGGTCGATGGCGCGGGTGGTGCGGTGGTAATAGACGTTGGTGTAGAGGTAGAGCCGGGCGTTTAAAAACATCGTCAGCGCCGCGTTGCCGGCCTTGTGGAGAGTCAGCCCTTTGGGAGAAAAGAAGGTGTAATGCATCAGCCGCTCTCTGTCGATGGGTCCCACGGCCACGCCGCACATGTAGGAGTCCCTCGAGACGTAGTCGAGGTTATCGAAGGTGAAGATCCCGCCGGTCAGAGGCTGCAGCAGCCTCACCCATTTGGGCTTTCGGTGGTCTTCTTTGCCGTTCTTCTTGATGGGAAAGGCGATATCCTCAGGGCGCAGCTCCTCGCCGGGGGCAAAGGGGCCGCTGGGGCTGCGGCGCAGCTGGCCGATGCGCTCACCGAGCTTTTCCTGGATGATGGTCTGGCCGATATCCTCGTGGGTGATGCCAAAATCCGCCAAAAAGTTGTCGTCGAAAAAGTGACCGAAAGGACCGTGGCCGACGTCGTGCAGCAGTCCCGTCATCCTCATGTACTCTTCGATAAAAGGGGCCGAGGGACAGTCGTTGCCCAGCGCCCGTCGCAGTGACGGATAAAGGTGCTTGGCGAACTCGCCGGCGAGGTGCATGGCCCCGAGGGAGTGCTGGAACCGGCTGTGCTCCGCCGAGGGAAAGACCCAGCGGGCGCTCTGAAGCTGGTAGATATAGCGGAGCCTTTGCACCCAAGGGGAATCCAGGATCTCCTTCTCCGCGACCTCCCCCTTTTTTTGCGGCACCGTGAAGGGGATATAGCGGTGGATGGGATCCGCCACCAGGGCGATCCCTTCGTATTCGCTCTCGATCGGCTGCGCCATTTTCCTCAGAGCTCGAAGATCACCTGGGCCGTCCACTGATCGCCGGTCTTTTCCATGCGGCTTTTGTCGTGGACCACGGAGCGGAACTCGCGCTGCATCTCGTGGCGGTCGGGATCGTATTTCTCCCCGCTCACCTCGCCTCGGACATACGTTTCCTTGGCCTCCAGGACTTTGAACTCCTTCAGCACGTATCCGCTTCCCTGGTAGAGGTAGAGGAGCTCGCGCATCCAGTTGACCATGAGGTCGTCGCGGTCCACCCCCTCCACCACGAGCGGCAACTGGTCACGTACCTCGACTTTCTCGACATCGGTCATCAGGTCGAAGAGGGCGTAGGCGGAGTTGGCGAACAGCTCTGCCTGGCTCTTGCCGAAGACCTTGATGGCCAACTCCGAGGAGCGGGTCAAAATTCGGTATCTCTTTGGGCTATCCATGGTCCGGTGGGGGCGAGGTGTCCTTTTCCGAGGCCTTTATCGGCTCTCCGTCGAGGATCGAGATCGATCCGTTGAAGTCTTGGTCCAGCCGTTCTCGAATCCGCGGGTTGTCGTAACAGCCGGTGCAACTGATGATGTCCAGCGGTTCCAATAGTTTCAGGTAGTGGAGCGTCGCCCCGTCTTCTTTGGGGTCTTTGAGGAAGCTCCACTCCGCGCGGCCCGTGTGCAGCAGGTAATAATCCACCCGGTATCCCTTTTGGGTGTGCGTGGTCTCCCGTACCTCCCTGCCGCAGTGGAAGCACTCCATATGGAATAGATTTATACCCGATTGATGAGGCTGGCTGCAAAGCCTGCTCCGAATCCGTTGTCGATGTTCACTACCGTGACACCTGCCGCGCACGAGTTGAGCATGCCCAAAAGGGCGGCGATGCCCTGGAAGCTCGCCCCATAGCCGACGCTGGTCGGGACCGCGATGACCGGCTTATCCACCATGCCGGCGACCACGCTGGGCAGGGCCCCTTCCATGCCGGCGACCACGATCAGGACAGTGGCGGCCAAGAGCCGCGAGCGGTTTTCCAGCAGCCGGTGGATGCCGGCAACGCCTACGTCAAAGAGCCGCTCTACCCGGTTGCCCATCATCTCCGCCGTCAGCGCCGCCTCCTCGGCCACCGGGATATCCGAAGTCCCGGCGCAGACGATCAGAATGGAGCCGCGTCCGTGCCGGCGGATCGGTCTCGCGCTCCAGGTGGCCGCCCGCGCGCGGACATGGTAGCGGAGCCCCCTCACTTTTCCCCTGATCCGGGCCATCTTTGCCGCCGATAGCCGGGTGATCAGCACGTTTGCCCGCCGTCTTTGCAGCGTGCGCGCGATGGCGGCAATCTGCGCGGGCTCTTTCCCTTCGCCCATAACGACTTCCGGAAAGCCCTGCCGGAGCGCGCGGTGGTGGTCCACCTTGGCGAAACCGAGATCCTCGAACGGGAGATGGCTGAGCCTCTGCAGGGCCTGCCGGGCGCTCAGGCGGCCGCGCCGCACCGCCTCCAGAAGGCGGGTCAACACCTCTGCGTCCATCTACCTGGGGCCTTCCTTTCCGCTCCGCGCCTGAGCCTGTGTGCGTCAACGTTTGGCATCTGCTGCGAAACTCGAGGTCAGTGTCGGCCTCTGAAGTGATCGTAACCTGCGGTCGATAGGGCTCGGGGCCAGCCGCGGCGATTGATAACCGTTATCCCTTCGCGGGCCGGGACGCACTTACCGATTCGGGATACAGGTACCGCGAGCCGCCGCCCGATTTTTTCCAGCCGGCTTCGGTCCCGCCGACGCAGAGAAAAAAGCAGCTCGTAATCCTCGCCTCCGGTAAGCGCGTAGAGCAGCCCCTTTTTTCCAGCCGCCGTTCGATAGGCGCGCGACAGCGGCAGGGCCTCCTCCCAGATGACCGCGCCGACACGGCTCGCTTTACAGATGTGGGTCAAGTCTTGCAGTAGGCCGTCGCTCACGTCGATCATCGCCCGCGCGATCCCGGCGCGCGCCAGTGCGGCTCCCGCGGTGAGGCGGGGGCTGGGAAATCGGTGGCGAGAGATGAGATAGGCATGGTTCCGGCTGCCGGCCTGGGCGCCTCTTTTCTTCAGCAGCTTCATTCCCAGGGCCGAGTCCCCGAGAGTTCCGGTGACATAGAGGTCATCCCCCGCCTTCGCGTCCCCTCTCGTAACCGGTCGGTGCGCGGTGTGGCCGATCACGCAGGCGTTGATGAAAAAGCGCGTCGAAGCGCTCGTGTCCCCTCCTACCAAAGCGACGCCGCTTCGAGAAGCCAGGGCCCTGATGCCGCGGTAAAATTGTTCTACATCCTCGACACGGAAGTCAACCGGAATGCCCAGGGATAAAATCAGATAGGCCGGGCTTGCGCCCATGGCCGCGAGGTCGCTCAGGTTCACCGCCAGGGTCTTGTAGCCCAGAGCGTAAAAGGAGGTCCATTTCAGATTAAAGTGGATGCCCTCGATGAGGAGGTCCGACGTGATAAGAAAGGTCCGATTCCTGCACTCCAGCCACGCGGCGTCGTCGCCGATCCCGATACGCACCCCTCGACCCCTTGGGGTGGCCTGACGAATCCTCTCGATCAGGCCGAACTCGCCTAGCTCCCGGAGCAACATTTAGTGCCGGTCCAATAAACTTCGCCTAACTTCGTTTATCGCCCCTCGCTCTCCCTGCGGCGTAACCCCAAGTACGCCTCAGTCGGCTCGGGGCTCGCGCCTCGTTATGCTCGTTTCTTGGCCCGGCACAACGCCTGAAAAAATTGTTACGCAGTCTAGGCCCTGAGCGGAACGACCCTTTCCCTGCGGACCTTTTCCAGCGGCCTCGCCCTGTGCCGTTGCTGCCCGCGTTTTCTCGCTCTGGACCTTCCGGCACGGAGCGCGTCAGAGCTTCCCTCACGGATCTTATCGAGCAGCGCGAACTTCAGGACGTCCGACATATTTTTCACCGGGATCAGCCGGAGCTTGCGTCGCAGCGGCTTGGGGATCTCCTCGAGATCTTTCTGATTCCTGTCGGGCACGATGATGGTCATGATCCCCGCCCGGAAGGCCGCCAGGCATTTTTCCTTAAGGCCGCCGACGGGCAGCACTCTGCCCCGCAGAGTAATTTCTCCGGTCATCGCCACGTCCCGACTCACGGGCCGCTTGGTCAGGGCGGAGATCAGGGCCGCGGCCATGGTGATTCCGGCCGACGGACCGTCCTTCGGGATGGCGCCCGCGGGGACGTGGATGTGAATATCCAGCTTCTGATAGAAATCCTCCTCGATCCCCAGCTTCTTGGCGTGGGAGCGGGCATAGCTCACCGCCGCCTGCGCGGACTCCTTCATCACTTCGCCCAACTGGCCGGTGAGCGTGAGGTTTCCCCGTCCCTTGGAGAGCGAGGCCTCTACGTAGAGGACCTCTCCCCCCGCGCTGGTCCAGGCCAGGCCGGTCGCGACACCGACCTCGTGCTTTTCCTGCTCTGCCTCGGGCAGGAATTTTGGCGGCCCCAGGAACAGGTGCAGGTTGGCGCGCGTCACGCGGGTCGGATCTTTTTTTCCTTCGGCTATCTTGCGCGCCACCTTCCGGCAGATAGAGGCGATCTCTCGTTCGAGATTTCTCAGCCCGGCCTCTTTGGTGTACTGCGCGATGATGCGCAACACCGCGTCATCCGAGATCTCCAGGTGGCCCTTGGAGATGCCGTTGTCCTCCCGCTGTCTGGGGATCAAGAACTTGCGGGCGATCTCGAGCTTCTCTTCGTTGGTGTAACCGGAAAGCTGCAGGACCTCCATGCGGTCCGCCAGGGCCGCCGGCACCGGATCGAGCAGATTGGCCGTGCAGATAAACAGGACGTTGGAGAGATCGAAGGGCAGATTCAAGTAGTGGTCGCTGAAGGCGTGGTTCTGTTCCGGATCCAACACCTCCAGGAGCGCCGCGGACGGGTCGCCGCGGAAATCCGCCCCCACCTTGTCGATCTCATCGAGCATAAAAACGGGGTTGTTCGAACCGGCCTGCTTGACGCCCTGGATGATCCTGCCCGGCAACGCGCCGACGTAGGTCCGCCGGTGGCCGCGGATCTCCGCCTCGTCGCGGATTCCGCCGAGCGAGATCCGGGCGAAATTTCTCCCGAGGGCGCGGGCGATCGACTTTCCCAGAGAAGTCTTGCCCACTCCGGGGGGTCCGACGAAGCAGAGAATCGGACCCTTGATCTTGCGCCGGAGTTTGTTGACGGCGAGGTATTCCAGAATCCGTTCCTTGATCTTTTCCAGATTGTAGTGGTCCTCGTCGAGGACCTCCTTGGCCTTTTGGATGTTCAGGTTGTCTTTGGTCCTTTTGCTCCAGGGCAGTTCCACGAGCCAATCGAGGTACGTGCGCACGAGAGAGGACTCGGAGGATTCCGGGTGCATCTGCTCCAGCCGCTTGAGCTGCTTGTCGGCCTCCCGCTTTACTTCCAAAGGCATCTTGGCCTTCTCGATCTGTTTTTTCAGCTCGTTGAGCTCTTCGGTCCGTTCGTCGCCCTCGCCCAGCTCCTGCTGGATCTGTTTGAGTTGCTCGCGCAGGAAATAGTCCCGTTGGGTCTTGCTCATCTCCTCCTTGGCCTGATTCTGGATGCGCGCCTGTACGGTCGAGAGCTCGAGCTCGCGGCTCAGGAG
>JACPDC010000281.1 GCA_016184235.1 Deltaproteobacteria bacterium
GCTCGATCAGCCTCTCCCTTTCCCTGCTCAATTGATTGATCTGGCTTCTCAGATCGCTTAAACCCTTTTCTCCGCCCGTATAGACGGGGAGCGGAACCTCGACCCTGGGGAGGGCCTCCCCCGGCCGAAGCTCCGGCACCAGCCCTGCATCTCTCAATCTCGTGGTGAGATCGTCGGTTCGAGCCTTAATGGCTTGCTCGGTTTCCAGCAGGGTCGGCTCGGGGCCGCTGCTCCCTCTGGTACCGACCGCGTAGCGGTCCCTGGCGGCCTTGATCTGTTCCGTCAACTGCCGGACCCTGTTCTGGTATTCTTTTTCCTGTTTGGCTCTTTCCTCCGCAAGCCGCTCCTCGGGGCTGAGGACTTTCTCCTTCATTTCGGCGGCCTTTTCGCCCGCGGGAGCCTGGCCGGCCTCCTTCTTTGCTTCGGCACTCGGCGCTGCCGGCAGGGTTGGCGCCTTTTCGAGCCCTATAATCGACATGCCCCGGCTCTCAGGCTCCCCCGCCTTGAGAATGGATTGGATTTGATCCCGGGCGATCCCGATCTCCCCCCCCATTCCGGGGAACTTGATCATACCGCCTTCTTCCCGATAGCTCTGGACGGTGATCCGCCTGCCGTTTTTTAAGACCAGGGTGTATTGCGCGTAAAGCGGCTCGGCTATGCAAAGGAGAAAGGCCGCCAATAGCAGCAATCGCTTGGAATCCTTCATACGCCTAATAATACCACTGGACATTTCACCGATGCAAATAGCCTCTGCCGCGTTTACAGCGTAGGGGGAATAATGTTATTTAAAGCTTGTCCCGTGGTTCTTTTTTTATGAGTCGCGCCCTCATGCGCCGTCTGCTCAGCTCGCTTTCCCTTGCAGGGATTCTTTTATTCCCCTGTGAATCCAGGGCGTTAGAGCCCAGCGTCCAAATCCATTCCCCGAAAGACGGCTCCCGCATCGTGCAGGATCAAAACAGCGTCCTGGTGAGCGGGAAGGTCTCCACCCAGGGGGCGCGCACTCCCAATGCCGATATCTTTTTTGTCATTGACGTGTCCGGAAGCACGGCCCATTACGCCGGCGTGGATCTGGGTGATGTTGCCGACTTACCGGCTGCCGGGACTGCGCCAAAGTGGGGCAGACCGCAGATCGGAATCTTTGGCGGGGGATTCGGCATGAGCGGCCCGCCGATAAGGAGCTTGAGAAACTCGATCCTGGCTGCCGAGATCGGCGCCACTCGCCGGCTCCTCTCCCAACTCAACCCTGAGACAACGCGCGTCGGCTTGATTACGTTCGGTGAAGACGCCAGGGTGCTCCAACCCCTCACCCATGATTTTGAACGGGTACGACAGGGGCTGGACGATATCTTTATGGTCGGCCCCTTCGGCGGGACCAATATGGTGGCGGGGATTCGCCTGGCCATCAAAGAGCTGGCAGGCTTGGGGCTGAGCGCCCGCAGGGACGACGCCGTCAGAGTGCAATTCCTGTTGACCGACGGCTTTCCTACGCTGCCGATCGGCGGGGGTAAAAGGGTGACGCAGGAGGATACCAGTTTGTCCGTGAACGCCGCCCGCATATCCGGAAAGGCGGGAATCAAGATCCATGTCTTTGCTCTGGGGGAAGAGGCCCTCTCCTATCCCGCCGCTGCGGTCGGGATCGCGCGCGACAGCGGCGGGATTTTTACCCCGGTCGTCAGGCCGGCGGATATCCTGAGCGTCTTGGAGAACGTCTCCGTAGTGGGCGTCGACTACGTCGAGGTGGTCAACGCGACGACCGGGCAGAAGGCCTCCCAGCTGCGCCTGGCCGCCGACGGTTTTTTCTCCGCTGCCGTTCCCATGGCCGAAGGGCTCAACCGGATCCAGCTCTTGGCCCGAGCGAGTGACGGGAGAACGGCGCGGGATTCGATATCGATCTATTACCAGCGCGGGGAGCAGCGCTCTCTCGATCTGGAGGTGTTTCTGGAAAGAGAAAAGAGTCTCAAGCTGGAAGTCGAGCGGCTGGGCAAGGGCCGCGAGGAGATCCAGGGAGAGATCGAGCGCAGCCGGGAAGATGGCTTGAGGCGCTCGCAGGAGCCGCCCCCTAAGAGCGGCGGCCCGCCGCGGTAGCTTCCTCAGACGGCTGCCGGGCGCTGACCTCTCAGCGCGCGGTTTTCTCGGATTCCGCGGCGATTGCGATTTCTGACGCCCCCGCCTTCTTGACGATAGAGAGCACCTTCACCGCCTGCCCCAGCAGCACATCCCGGTCGCCGCGCAAGATCACAACCTTGTCGGGGCTCGTGTCCAGGACCTCGCGCAAGGAGTTTTCCAGGCTGGCCTCGGTCACTTTTTTTTGATTGACGTAGATCTCACGGCTGGGAGTGATCGTTACCGTGATTCCTCTGGGTTCGGATTGGGTCTTTACCGCGGAGGGAAGATTCACCCGGCCGCCGGACTCCACGATCGCCGAACTCGTGATCATAAAGATGATCAGCAGGACGAGAAAGATATCGGTCAGGGGCGTTATGTTGATCTCCGCCACGATGTCGGAGTTATCCTCGCGCGCGAGCGGCGTGATCGCCATGGCTCCTCCTTACTGGCCGAGCTTCTGCAGGATCTTCCCGACCTGGATGCGGAAGAGCCCGTTCAGATTGCCGATGCGGGTTTGAAAGTAGTTGTAGAAGATCAGGGCTATGATGGCGACGCCCAGCCCCAGGGCCGTGGCGACGAGCGCCTCGGAGATCCCCGCCGCGACCACCGTAAAGCCCCCGGTCCCGACGATGGCCATGCTCTCGAAGGATTTGATGATCCCTATGACGGTTCCCAGCAAACCGATGAAAGGGGCGCTGCTCGCCACGGTCCCCAGGATCCAGAGGTGCTTGCGCATCGTTTGCGTCTCCTCGAACATCGCCTCGGCCGCCAGCGCGCTGGCGGTCTCGAAGTTTTCTCCGCCGAATCTGGAGATGACGTGCATGAATATCCGCGCCGCGGGGCACTGGGCATTCTGCCGGCACATCGCCAAGGCCAGATCTTTCTGCCCCTTGCCGATGGGGTCCATGATCGACTCGCTGAGTCTCAGAGTCACCGTGCCGATGTTTCGGAGAGACCATAGCCGTTCGAGCACCACCGCGACGCTGATCACGGACATGACGATGAGCGGGTAGGTGGCGATGGCGCCTTTGTGGATGATCTCAAGGAGGTTCAAGCCTTGCTGCATAGGGGGATATCCTTTCGCATTTTTAGCGAGATTACCTGATGATAATATTTAATCAACAGCAGCTCCAACAGGCTGATCGAAAACGGCCTGGGACTCTATCCCCGGAGGCGGATGTCCACGGTGAAGCGAATGATGAGGGATTCGCCCGCCAGGTCGCGCAGGCTTTCCGGTATGGGGGGAAATGGGGAGGCCTTTTTCATCGCCTCGAGGGCGCTGCCGTTGATTCTCGGGTCGGTGGAGTCCAGGACCTCCACCTGGCTGAGCTTGCCGGCCTTATCCAGGGTGAAGCGGACGCTGACTTTCTGCACTCCGGTCACGCCGTCGGGATACTTCCAGACCGAGAAAACCCGTTTTTCTATCAGCTTGAGGTACTGGTTGTAGTCCGCGCTCAATGCCCCCTTCAGCCCTGAGGAGCTGCCACCGCCGCTGCCGCTGCCTGTTCCGCCTCCCCGGATCCCGCTTCCTTCTCTTATCCCTCCTGGCACGCCATAGGGCCCCGTGCCGGTGCCTGTTCCCTTCAGGGCCCCGGGAATCTGAGCGCCCTCGTTCAGCGCGCGTATTCCCTCTCCATCGCCTTTGCCTTTAAGCGCGGCTAGGCTTCTCTGATTCAGGTTCTGGTTGGCGGCCGGTGCCGGGCCCGTCACGCTATCCTTGGTCGGGAGCCGGACCAACGAGTCCGGCGCGCTCTCTTTTACAGCGAAAGGCCGCGGGCGCCCCAAATCGGCCAGGAGCTTGGGGCGGGGAAGCGCGGGGGCGCTGTCGGCAGCCGCCGGCACGGACTCCTTACTTGGAGTTAAGTTTTCCACTGAGCCGGAGTCGAGCTTTCCCGATTGCTGCCGGGCGATTTCCGGAAAGCCGAGCCTTGGCAGCGCGCGCGGGCCCCCCGGGCCACGATCCGGGCCTATGCTCTTGTCCGGGGATCTTCCTTGGCCCAGCTCTATGAGCTTGACGGGAATCGACTTAATGCTTTCATCCGGGTTTACGGCGAGGACGAGCGCGCCGAAGAGATAAAAGATCGCCACGTGCAGGGCCAGGGAGAGAGGCAAAAAGGGCTTTCTGACCAGCGAATAGAGCGCCAGCTCCGCCCAACCCTCTGTCGCTTCTTGAGCCATTCTTAGCTTCCAGGGTGGCGTGGCGTTTCGGGCTCCAGACGCAAGGCCGGGATCTCGTCCTGTTTGGAGAGGATCTCCAGCCCTGCGGCGCTCACATCCCGCCGCACCAGTCGGCCCGACTCGTAGTGGGACCACAAGTCCGCGGCGCCGTCTCCGTTCAGGTCTCTTTCTTCTTTCGCAACCAACTCTCCTTCCCCGGTGGTATCGTAGTAGGTCCAGAGATCCATTTTTCCGTCCCGGTCGAGATCCTTCTCCACTCTCGCCAGGCGGCCATTCTGGTAATAGGCGCGAAAGCTCGTCTGGCCGTCGCCGTTCTCATCGCGCTCTTCGCGAACGATCTTTTCCCGGTCATAGAGATAAACAGTATCGGGGCTGCCGCGCTTGCGGCTATCCACCTCGCGCCGCACCAGACTTCCGTTGTTGAAATAGCTCCAGGTGTCGACCATGCCGTCTCCGTCCGTATCCTCCTCCTGGCGGACGATCTCTCCGGGGCGGAGCGGATTATGATAGATCCAGAGATCCGGTATCCCGTCTCCGTTGATATCCCTGACCTCGATGTTCTTAAAGGGGCTGGCCGGCTGCGCGGGCGGAAGCTCCCTTTTGCTCAGGGATGCGAGCGCGGCCGGCTCTGCTTTCTTGTCGTCGGCCCTGGGCTCGGTTTCTTTCTCCTGCGCCGCCTTTTGGGCGACCTGGATCGCCCCGGTTGTCTGCCGCGGGGGATCCGCTGTCTTTCCCAGTTGGGCTTCCAGCTCCCTTTGGCGCTCTATCTCACGCTCGATCTGCGCCTCCAGCTCCTTGTCCTTGGCCTGTTCTGTCTGAATCTGGGCGTTGAGCTGGGCGTAGTGGGAGTCGGCGGTGGCGAGCCCATAGAAGACCCCGAGGACCAAACCTGCCGCAGCGCCGTAGGGGCCGGCGATAGAGCCTCCCATTGCCACCCCGTCCATCATTCTCTCCCAGACGTATTGGCTGTGCGGGGAGGTGCTTGCCTGGGGCTGGGGGGGGGCTGAGGGTGGGGATGGGCTGGCCGGAGGGGCTGCCGCTGGCGCAACCGCGCCGGTTGGCGGATAAGGGGAGCTCCCCGGAGGGTATTGTAAGGGCACCGGGTCGCAAGCCGCCTGGAGGAGGAAAAGAAGCAGTGCTGGCCTCAGTATAGTTGCGCTCAATGCTTAGCTGCCTCTGGCTCTTTGACTGTTGTGGTTGCGGCGTTTCTTCCTTCCTGGTTCCCCTCTACCAACAGGCTGCGCAGCTCGTCCTGGACGGACGCGAAGGGCAGGGCAGGGGGATTGGGGTCGGCCTCAGCCACTTGCTCCTCTTTTACCACGTGCTCGTCCTTAAAAAAATAGCGGATATCGACCTTACCGTTGGAATTGAGGTCCTCTTCCTGCAGGGTGCGCTTGCCATTCTCGAAGGTCACCCAGACGTCGGCCCGGCGGTCTTTGTTGGTGTCGGCCTCCCGCCTGAGCTCCTGGCCGCTCTCGTCAAAGAACAGGCGCATATCAAAGATGCCGTCGCCATCTGAGTCGCGCTCTTCGCGGATCAGCTTGCCGTCTCTAAAAAAGTCCAGGGTATCGAGGCTACCGTTTCCTTTGCTGTCCGACAGCCTGCTCGTGAGCTTTCCGCCCGCGAAAAACTCGATCAGGTCGAATTTTCCCTGTGCGCGCGAGTCCTCTTCTCTGCGGACCAACTGCTCGCCCGAGAAGTGGAGGATCCGGTCCGGCTTGCCGTCTCCGTTGAGATCCTCCTCCTGTCTGAGCAGGCGCCCCTCCCGGTAGTATCCCCGCAGATCTATGGTCCCCGTATGCTTGCGGTCGATCTCCTTCCTGGCCAATTGGCCGTTCTGGAAAAAGGAGAAGCTATCCATCCTGCCGTCTCCGTTGGTGTCTTCTTCCAGGCGGCTGATCTTCCCCCCCTGGAAGTAGGTCACCCGGTCCGCCCGGCCGTCGCCATTGCGGTCCTCCTCGCTCCGGGCCGGCTCGCCGCTCTCGTAAAAGAGCCGGAGATCGGCCCTGCCGTCGCCGTCGGTATCCTGCTCTTTGCGCTCGACCTGCCCCTGGGAGTTGAAAAAGTAGCGCAGGTCGATCCGCCCGTTGCGTTTGCCGGAGATCTCCTCCCTCTGGATTCTCCCGTTTTCGTAATACAGCCACAGATCGGGCTTGCCGTCGAAGTCCTCGTCCTGCTCCACCCGCTCGATTTTTCCCTCGGCGCTGTAAAAGATCCAGCGGTCCATCCTGCCGTCGCCGTTGGAGTCCCTCTCCTGGCGAATGACGTTGCCTTTCTCATCGTAAAAAAAGCGCGCGACCACCTGGCCGCTGGCGGTGGAGCCCCCCAAGAGCCCCGCCAGCAAAGCGGGGAGAAGGATGGTTTTTTTCGACAGCCGTCGCTTTACCACTCGACTTAATTCCGCATCTCGCGCCGCTCGGGTAGACGCCCACCCCTTAGTAACCCCGCGTCGTGGGCTTGTCAATCTGCGGGCGCTTTTTGACTTGTGGAGACAACCAGTGTACCCTGAAACTCCGCCTAAGAAATCCCCTCAACGGTTCTTAAGAGTTTACTGGCCGGGGCGGCCGGCGGAAAGACAGGACAAGGCAAGATGGAATTTCTCTGGGATTTGTTTCATCGCATTTACGATGTGGAGTCTCTGGTTCGGGTCGGGGG
>JACPDC010000282.1 GCA_016184235.1 Deltaproteobacteria bacterium
TAACGACGCCAGGGTCAGGATCCGCGTCTTCGTGGAGAATCACCTCGGGTTTTTTCTCCATAACATGTTCGAGATGAAAGTCATGGCGCGCGAGGACGAATCCCTCACCGGCGAGTTTCAGGAGAAGATACTGCTTCTGAAGCGGCGCTACGTGAAGGTGCTGATGGACCTCATCGAGGAGATGCAGAGCCTGGAGGGCGGCAGGGGGATCAATCTCAGGGCCGCCACTTTTTCCCTTTTCGGCATGATGAACTGGATCTACACCTGGTATCACCCCAAACGCGACCTGCCGCTGCCGGAGCTGATCGAGCAGATGCTGAGGATCTATTTCTTCGGCATCCTCAAGGGAGGCAAGGCGCAGGTGCCGTGGTTCACGTCTTCCCCGGCGGGTTCGGACAAGGAGGATTTTTCGCTATGGCAGGATCTGCCGGAATAACCTTCGTCCCGGGAAGGAGCGAAAAAAAGGGAAATTTATGATCTCTGTCGGCGCGAGGGCTCCGGATTTCGCTTTAAAAGGTGTTCATCGCGGGCGCGTCGCGGACTATTCCCTCAAAGACTATCAGGGCCGCTGGCTGGTGCTCTTTTTTTACCCGGCGGATTTTACCTTCATCTGCCCGACGGAGGTTACGGGATTCAGCAGGGTAGCGCGGGATTTTCGCTCCGAGCAGGCGGAGATCCTCGGCGTCAGCGTGGACCCCCTGGAGACGCACCGGGCGTGGGTGGAAGAGCTGGGCGGCGTGGACTATCCGCTGCTCAGCGACACGGAGAAAAAAGTCACCCGCGCCTATGGGATCTTGGAAGAGAAGGAAGGGGTCAGCCTGCGGGCCACCTTTATCATCAACCCCGCCGCCGAGGTGAGCTACGCGGTCGTGAGCCACATGAACGTCGGGCGGAGCGTGGAGGAAACGCTGCGCGTCCTCAAGGCCCTGCGCACGGAAAAGCTCTGCCCCTCCGACTGGAAACCGGGGCAGGAGACCGGCGAGCTGCGGCTCAAGTACTAGCCCGGTGATTCGTTAATCGTCTATTCGGATAATCGGTTTTCTCGAATAACCAATAACCATTAACCATTAACGAGTAACCGAATTCTATGGCCCTGGGAGTCATCGAGCAGAAACGGGCGGTCATCGAAAGCCGGGCGCGCATCCGGGAATTTGTCTTCGGGATTCAGGATGGTCTGATCAGCACGGTGGGTCTGCTCGCCGGGGTTCAGGGGGCCACGGAGAGCAACGCCGTGGTGATCCTTGCGGGCATGACCTCCATGTTCGCCGGGGCGATCTCCATGGCGGCGGGATCGTATCTTTCGTCGAGCGCCGAGAAAGAGATATTCGATAAAGAGCTTAGGGAAGCCGAAGAGCTGGCCGAGAAGGAGCCCTACCTGGCGGCCGAGGGGTTGCTCAAGGCGCTCGGCCAGGAGGGGTTGAAGAAGGAGCAGGGCTACCGCATCGTGAAGTTGCTGTCCGAAGAGGAGCAGGTCTTTCTCAGGACCTTTCAGGAAAAGGTCTTCGGTCTGGGAACGGCGGAAATCAACCGCCCGCTTCAGGCCGCGCTGGTCATGGGACTCTCCTTCGTCGTCGGGGCGCTCATCCCTCTTCTCCCTTACTTGATCTTGGCTGGGATGAATGCCCTTTATCTTTCCATCGCTTTTGCCGCGATCACTTTATTCTCGGTAGGCGTCTTTAAGGGATTTCTGGCTGCCAAATCACCTTTCCTTTCGGGTTTGGAATTTTTTCTGATAGCTGTGGGTGCCGCCATTCTGGGATACCTCATCGGGCTCGCCGTCCAGTATTTTTTCCCGGGGATCGCGGTGCCGCCGGGATAGGAATCAGGACCCGCTGTCTTCGCCTCTCAAGCCGTATTTCTTCAGCTTGTAGCGCAGCGCCCGTTCGCTGATGCCGAGTGATTCGGCCGCCCGGGTCTGCACGCCGCCGGAGCGAGCCAGCGCCTCGCGGATCATGCGCCGCTCCGTTCCTTCGGTCGCCGCGGTAAGGGTGATCCCCTCGCCTTTCTCTTCCTCGGCCTCAGGGATGCTCAGCGGCAGATCCTCCCGCCCGATCACTTCGTCCCTGGTCAGCACCACGGCCCTCTCGATGATGTTCTCAAGCTCGCGCACGTTTCCGGGGTAATCGTAGCGCAAAAGCGCCTGGCGCGCGTCCTGCGTGAAGCCGCGGATGGTCTTGTGGTTCTTTTCCGCGAATAATTTGAGGAAGTGGTCCATCAGCAGCGGGAGATCCTGGCGTCTCTCTCTCAGCGGTGGGAGGAGTATCGTGACCACGTTGAGCCGGTAGTAAAGGTCCTCGCGGAACTGCCCGGTCTTGAGGAGCCCTTCGAGATCCCTATGGGTGGCGGCGAGAATCCGCACGTCGACGCGGATCGGCAGGCTCGAGCCCACCCGCTCGAATTCCCGCTCCTGAAGAACGCGTAGAAGCTTGGCCTGGAGGGGCAGGGGAAGGTCGCCGATCTCATCGAGAAAGAGGCTGCCGCGGTCGGCGAGCTCGAAGCGCCCCTTGCGCCTCGCCGCGGCGCCGGTAAAGGCGCCCTTCTCGTGGCCGAACAGCTCCGATTCGAGAAGCGTCTCCGGCAGCGCCGCGCAGTTCACCCGTATGAGGGGCGCGCCGGCGCGCGGACTCGCATAGTGGATCGCCTTGGCGATGAGCTCCTTTCCCGTGCCGCTCTCTCCCCGGATCAGGACCGTCGCCTCGCTGGGCGCCACTCTGCGGACCAGCGAGGTGACCTCGAGCATTTGGCCGCTTTCACCGAGGACGCCTTCGATCCGATGGCGGCTCTGGAGGGCTTCGCGCAACTCTCGATTCTCGAAATAGAGCCGGTGGCGCTCGCGCACCTGTTCGATCTTGTGCAGGAGTTCATCGAGATTGAGCGGTTTGGTGAGATAGTCGGTCGCGCCCTCTTTGATCGCGGCGACCGCGCTCTCGATCTTCCCGTAAGCGGTCATTACGATCACCGAGGTTTCGGGATTGATGGCCCGCACGGACTTGAGCAAATCGAGACCGGAGAGCTTGGGCATCTTTTGATCCGTCAGGACCAGATCGAAAGGCTGCTGGCGAAAGATTTCGAGCCCCTGCTCGCCGCTCTCGGCCGGGGTTGCCTCGAGGCCTTGCTTTCTAAGAAACCCGCACACGAGCTCGCGCTGCGTCGGCTCATCGTCCACGACAAGGATGCGGAAATCGTCGGCCATCAGCGCCCCGGTCCTTCAAGGGGGAGGGTCATCTGGAACCGGCTGCCTCGGCCAGGCTCGCTCTCCAGGGTCACCTCGCCGCCGTGCGCCTCCACAATCCTGCGGGCCACGGACAATCCCAAACCCGATCCGTTGGCTTTTGTGGTGAAATACGGCTCGAAGATGCGCGGCGCCACATCCGGCGGTATCCCCACTCCCGTGTCCGCGACCACGAGGATGAGATTCTCCCGCGCGCTCTTCGCCTCCAGCGTGAGGGTGCCGCCGTCGGGCATCGCCTGGATGGCGTTGAGGATGAGATTCAACAGCAGCTGTTTGAGGTAGTTTCGATCCGCCCTGACCGGCGCCAGATTCGCCGGCGCGAGCACGTTGATTCGCACCTTGGCGGGCTTGGCATCGCTTTCCGCCAGCAGGGTGAGCTCCCGGAGCAATTCGTCCGCCCGAACCTCTTCAAGGTTGAGACGGAGGGGGCGGGCCAGGGAGAGAAACTGCTCGACGATGGCGTTGAGGCGCTGTACCTCTCCATGCATCAGCTCGACGAAGCGGGAATACTGCTCCTCGTCCCGGGTCGGGCGGAACTCGGCTTTGAGGCGCTGCAGCCCCATGGAGATGGCGTTCAAGGGGTTGCGGATCTCGTGGGCCACAGTGGCCGCAAGGTTTCCCAGCGCCGAGAGATGCTCTTGCTGCGCGATCCGGGCTTCCAGGGATTTGATCTCTTTCATGTGGGAGTTCTGGTTATAGAAGATCGCCGCCATGCCCAGGACGCCCACGGCAAGAATCGCCACGCCGAAGGTGATGATGGAGCGCAGGCTGTTGCGCCACGCGATCTCCATCGGCTCGAGTGAAAGGCCGATCCGAAGAAATCCCAACGGGGATTTATCCAGCCTCAAGGGTTTGACGACTTCGTAGTATCGCTTGCCTCCCTCAGATTCGACCGTCCGGCTGAGCGGCTGCCCTTCGGTCTTGACCTTCAGGACCACCGGATCTTTTTCCTGCCGGCCGACCCGAGCTGGGTCCGTATGCGCTACGATCTTCAAGTCTCTGTCGAGAAGGGCGACGTGCTCGATGTCCGCCTGCCTTCCCAGCTCTTCGATCTGGCGCTGAACCCCGATCTCATTCTTGAAGTTCAGGATATAATCGGCGTTGGCGTGAACCGCGATGATGCCCGGAAAGCTGCGCGCGCCCACAGCCACGCCGAAGGCGCTTCCTTCCCAAAATTTTTTTTCTTTCAGCTTTGGAAGGGCCTGTGCTGGAACTTTTTCCCTCTCTTCCGGCAGCGACCACCGTCTCCCCCACATGAAGGTCATCATAGCCTGTCGCTCCCGGCGAATCTCCTCGGGCAGCTGTCCCCATGCCTGCCTCGTCATCTCTCTCATCCTTTTTTGCATCGGGGATTCGTCAAATTCCCACGGACGCCCATCCCGATCAAGAAGTTCGACCTTTTGGAGCCGGTTCAGGGCGGCAAGCTGGCTTAGCTGGCCCTGGTTCAAGGGGTGGGCAACAAGGAGCTGGTCGATCAGGCGGGCGTTGTCGAATAGCCGCTGGGCAATCAGGTCTTCCAGGACCGAGTTGCCCATGATGGCGTGTTTGGCGCTGCTCTCCATCGCTTCGGCCAGCGCCGAGCCTTTGGCCTCGGTCTGGCGCAACAGCTCGCTTTGGAGTCTTCGCGCTTCGGAAAAGACGTAGAGGGAGACGAGAACCAGGAGCAGTAGAACGGAGAAGATAAAATACCGGGGTAGAATCGCTCTCTTCATAGACAAAAACCATTATAATCGGCAATCTCGCGCGACACAAAGCGCCTCCTGGCTCAGCCCGAGGCCGCCGCCTTTTCCTCCTTGAGCTCTCCCACCGCCGCCGTCAGCGTGACCTCTTTTTTGTCCCGCAATACCTTAAGGCGTACCTTCTTATTCACTGCCGTGCGCGCGACCAGGATCGGCAGATCGGTTGAGCCCGTGACCTCCCTGCCGTCAAACTCCAAGATCACATCCCCCACCGCGACCCCGGCCTTCTCCGCCGGACCGTCCTTGGACACATCGGCCACCAGCGCCCCTCGCGCCCTGTTCATCCCCAAGCTCTCGGCTATTTCCGGGGTCACCTTCTGAATCACCACCCCCAGGTACCCGCGCGTCACTTTTCCCTTGCCCTTGAGCTGGGGCAGCAGCTCCTGGACCAGATTGGTCGGTATGGCGAAGCCGATCCCGATGTTGCCCCCCGTGCGGCTGAATATCGCGGTGTTGATCCCGACCACCTCTCCGTTCAGATTGATCAGCGGACCGCCGGAGTTGCCCGGATTGATCGAAGCATCGGTCTGAATGAAATTGTCGTAGGGTCCCTGCCCGATTTGCCTCCCTTTGGCGCTGACGATCCCCGAGGTCACCGTGTTGTCCAACCCAAACGGATTTCCGATCGCCATCACCCACTCGCCCACCTCCAGCCGGTCGGAGTCCCCCAAGCCGGCCACCGGCAAATTTCCCTTGGCGTTGATCTTGATAACGGCGATGTCGGTCTTGGGATCCCTGCCCACCACCTTGGCTTCGTACTCCTGTCCGTCGGCCAGTTTGACCACAATCTTCTGCGCGTTCTCCACCACGTGGTTGTTGGTCAAAATCGAGCCGTCCCGATCGATGATAAAGCCGGACCCGAGACTCTTCTGGCGGTACGGCCCTGGCTGCGACGGAGCGCCGAAAAAACGCCGCCAAAATTCGTTGGACGGATCGTCCTGGCCGAACGGACCGCCAATCTGCGGCTGTTCTCCGCCTTCGCTCACCTGCGTCGTCGCTATGTTGACAACGACCGGCCGTAGCTTCTTTGCCAGGGAGACGAAATCTGGGAGTCCTTGCGGCAGGCGCGCGCGGCCGGGAGCGGCTTCCGCTGCGATACCGGCGGCATTGACGTTCTTGCCTCGCGCCGGGAAATCGAGCCATATAAAGGCGAAGGCGCCCAGGAGCAATGAAACGACCATAGTCGGGATCAATCTGCCGAGCTTGAAATTCTCAGACATTTTTGTCGGGACCTCCTTAAATTAAAAAAATAACGACCCCCGACGGCAAAGCACCGGGGGTCGTTGAGTTGGCCTGTGCAGGGTTTAGGATCTCCTCTGCCGGGGGCCGCCGAAAGGCATTACGTTGCCGAACGGATTGATGTGCAGAGTGCGCACCTCTCCGGCGGTGTTTTTCAGCTCGACCGAGTACATGGTGTGGCGCATTCCAGTAAATGGAAGCACCTTGTCTACCGTGAAGCCGGCCAGGTACTTCTCCGCATACTGCTGGGCCAGATCCTTGGCTTTGTCTTCGGTCACCTGCCCGGCGGTTGTCTCTGGGTTGAAACAGGGAGCTCCCCCTGTCCATCCCCTTCCGCCACCGCCCATCATCCCGGGGCCCATCCCGCCCCATCGGCCACCTGGCCCACCTCCCCACTGAGCTAAGGCCACGCTCGAAAGAGCTACCAAGCCCACGAGCGCTACAATCAAACCTAGGAATCTCTTCATCGTTTTTTTCCTCCTTTCGATTGGATTCCTCTGCCAGGGGAAGAGAGCAAGCGGTATGCCAAAGCTTCGCGTGGCCAAAAGGCCGATTTTTTGAGGGGTTTTGTTGGGTGGCTGGAAAGCAAGAAGGCGCTCGCTCGTCAAAATCGTCGAGCGCTTCGACCGTATGGTCGGATGGAAGAGGGGGTGTCAGCGCTTTCCGACCAGACTCC
>JACPDC010000283.1 GCA_016184235.1 Deltaproteobacteria bacterium
GTTCGGCCCATCACTGGTAAAAGAGGTCGAAGCCCAGGGAAAGGCCGAGCCTCAGGCTCCCAAGCTTGAGCAGTATAAGACCATCTGCACCAAGTGCGCGGTCGGCTGCGGCTTGATCGGCGAGGTCCAGAACGGCGTCTGGGTGACCCAGGAGCCCTGGTTCGAGCACCCCATCAACCAGGGGAGCCTCTGCTCCAAGGGGGCCGCGGCGCGCGCCACGGTTATAAGCGATAAGCGGCTGCGCTACCCGATGAAGCTCGAAGGGGGAAAGTGGAAGCGCCTCAGTTGGGACCAGGCGCTCTCCGAGGTCAGCGCCAAGATGCTGGAGCTGAGAAAGAAATACGGCCCGGACATGCTCCACATCAACTTCTCCGCCCACCAGTCGAACGAGAATGGCTTTGCCATCCGCAAGTTTGGGGCCATGTGGGGGATAACTGCGATTTCCAGGCACGGATATGACACTCCACCACTGTGGCCGGTCTGGCCAACGTATTCGGTTACGGCGCGATGACGAATCACCAGAACGATATCCGGAACTCCCGGTCCATCATGATCATCGGCATGAACCCGGCGGAGAACCACCCCATCTCCATGCAGCACATCCTGACGGCGAAGGAGACCAACCGCGCGGTCATCATCTCTGTCGACCCCCGCTTCACCAAGACCTCGGCCTTCGCCAATAAGTATGTCCGCATCCGCTCGGGCACGGACGTGGCGTTTATCTATGGGTTGATCAACATCATCCTGGCCAAGGGCTGGGAAGACAAACAGTTCATCCAGGAGCGCACCTACGCCTTCGAGGAGTTCAAAGGCGAGATCGCCAAGTACGACCCGCAAACGGTCTCCGACATCACCGGGGTCCCCACCGCCGAGCTCGAATGGGTAGCCAAAGCCATGGCCGATAACCGTCCTGGCACGGTCATCTGGGCGATGGGCGGAACCCAGCACAGCCACGGCACCGGCATCGTGCGCACCTTCTGCCATCTGCAGATGGTGCTCGGCAACATGGGCAAGCCGGGCGGCGGCACCGACGTGTTCCGCGGCCACGATTCGATTCAGGGTGTTACGGATATCGGGGGCGGCCCCGAGACCCTGCCGGGATACTACGGCATCGGCGAGACCGCCTGGAAGCATTGGGCGAAAGTGTGGGATGTCCCGTATGAGTGGCTCCTCTCCAGGTTTAAAAACAAGGCGATGATGGAGAAGCCGGGCTTCACGGTCGCCCGGTGGTATGAGGGGGTTCTGCTCGATTCCAAGCAGCTCGGCCAGGACGTCAATGTCAAAGCGGTCATGTTCTGGGGCCACTCGACCAACGCAATGCAGCAGATGGACCGGGTGAAAAAAGCCCTTGAGAAGGTCGAGTTGATCGTCGATGTCGATCCGTATGTGACCAACACCGCGGTCCTGCCTGACCGCAAGGATGGAATCTACCTCCTCCCCGCAGCGAGCAACTACGAACAGTGGAATTCCTCGGTCAACACCAACCGCGACAACCAGTATCGCCAGCGCGTGGTATCCCCTGTATGGGAGGCCCGTACTGACATAGCCATCATGGTGGACCTGGCCGAGCGGTTCGGCTTCAGAAAGCAGTTCACCCACAACATGAAGGGCGGCTGGCGGGGTATTCCGGCGGACGTCAAGAACGTAAAGGAGTTCTCCCAGCAGACGATGGACGACGTGCTGCGCGAGATCAACACCGGCGCGCTCTCCATCGGCTATGCCGGCGCTACGCCGGAGCGGTTAAAGCGCCAGCAGGAGTGGGCGCACGTCTTCGACATCAAGACCAAGAAGGCGGTGGGCGGACCGGTGGACGGCGAATCATGGGGGCTGCCGTGGCCCTGCTGGACCGATAAGCACCCAGGGACCCCTATCCTCTACCGCAACGACATCCCGGTGTCCGACGGCGGCTGCGGCTTCCGCGCAAGCTGGGGACCCAAGGCGCCTGACGGCCGAAATCTCATGGCCGCCGAGGGCTCGGCGCCTCCAGGGGGGCCGAACACCGGCTATCCGGCGCAGAAGGATTACGCCACCGACCTGACGCTGGGCGCTATAAAGCAGGCCCTGGCGGAGGGGCGCAGCCCGTACGGCAACGGCCGCGCGCGCTTTAACTCGTGGAACATCCCTGACCCGCTTCCCCTACACCGCGAGCCGATTCACAGCCCGAGACCCGACTTAATCGTCAAATGGCCGACCTATGACGATGTCAAGGAGCATTACCGCGTCCCGCAGCCCTACAAGAGTATGCAGAAGCCGGATTGGGTAAAGAAGTACCCGATCATCCTGACGACGGGGCGGGTGGTGGAATTCGAAGGGGGCGCTGCCGGTGAGCGAAACTCGCCGTGGCTGGTCGAGTTGAATCCCGAGATGTACGTGGAGATGCACCCCAAGGTGGCGCACGACCACGGGCTGCGGCACGGTGACATGTGCTGGATTGAGACGCCCGAGGACATGGATGCGAAACCAAGCCGCATTAAGGTCAAGATAAAGGTCACCAAGCGCGTCGGTCCTGACACGGTCTTCCTCCCGATCCACTGGGGCGGAGTGTTCGAGGGCAAATCTCTCGCCCACAAGTTCCCGGACGGAACAGTGCCTTACACCATCGGCGAGTCCGCCAATACGGTGACCACATACGGTTATGACCGGCTGACGCAGATGCAGGAGACCAAGACGACCCTGTGTCGGATCGTCAAGGCCTAGCCCAAGGAGGAAGAGACCATGTCACAAGCACAGGTAACTGTTCCGTACAGACAGGCCGATGGGCCGCAGGGCAAGAAAGAGCCGGCGCGGATGAAGTTCTACATCGACGTCAAGCGCTGCATCGAGTGCGGCGGCTGCGAGGTGGCATGCAAGAACGAGAACAATGTCCCGTCAGGCATCGCCCGCATCCGGGTCGTGACGATCAATGAAGGAGAGCCGGGCGAGACCAACGTGGCTGTCCCCTGCATGCACTGTTCCAAGGCGCCGTGCGTCGCGGTTTGTCCCGTGGATGCTCTTTTCCACCGGCCGGACGGCATCGTGGCCTTGAACAAAGAGACCTGCATCGGCTGCGGCTACTGCCTCTACGCCTGCCCCTTCGGCGCCCCGCAATTCCCCAAGGGCTGTCCCTTCGGTTCCCGGGGCGTCATGGACAAGTGCACCTACTGCGCCGGCGGCCCCGAGGTCGCCTTCTCAGAGCGCGAACGACGCCTTTACGGCTCAAACCGCATCGCCGAGGGCAAGCTCCCGGCCTGCGCCTCGGTGTGCGCCACTAAGGCACTGATCGCCGGCGACGCCGAAGAGGTGGCCAATGTGGTGCGCCAGCGCGTGGCCGCCCGCGGAGCGGGCGGAGGGGCATGGGGATGGGACGCGGCGTACGGGAAAGGTTTTTGACCTCGCCTCTCGGGCGAGCCTAAGTGGAATCCCTGCCGCCTGAGGCGGCGGGGATTTTTTTCAGAGGTAAAGCCGTGGAGCCGATCGTTCTCTGGCAACACAAGTGGGGGCTGACTTTTCATATCCCCTGGTACCTGTTTCTCGGCGGGCTGGCGGGCGGGACGTTGACCGTGGCCGCCCTGGCCGACCTGTTCTCTGGAACGCGCGAGCGCCTGAGGGACTTTTCCCGGGCCGCCGCCTATGTCACGATCCCCGCCATCCTGATCGGCGGCTTGTCTCTAACCTTTCACCTCGGCAAGCCTGAGCGGGGCTTCGCCTTTCCGCTGTTCTTTACCAATTACCAGTCGTGGATGACCATTGGAGGGTGGATTCTTGGGGCCTTTGCCCCGCTCGCCATCGCTTACGCCGCCGCCTGGTATCTCAACATCAGCCGAGGGCTCAGGACGGCTCTGGCGCTGCTCGCCCTCCCTTTGGGGCTGCTCATGTCCCTCTACACCGGCTTTCTCCTCTCCGCCACCTGGGTGATCCCCGGGAATCGATGGTATGTCCCCCTGTGGGACAGCAGATACCTGCCGCTGCTCTTCGTGCTGTCGGGGATCTCCACGGGCATCGCGGCTGCCGGCCTGGGCGCGCTGGTGATGGGGCGCTTTGGTAAGAGTTCTGGCGGTGACCGCGCCGCCAGAGAGAGCCAGGGGGTTGCCGAGGTGGCGAGCCTTGCCGATGTCGCCGCTATCGTTATGGAGGGGGCCTGGGTATACGTGTTCCTGGCATCTTTCGGCGCGGGCACGCTGGGCCAGCAGATGGCCTTCAAGCTTATGACCCAGGGCGATCTCGCCCCCTGGTTCTGGTGGGGCTTCGTCGCCACGGGTCTGGCGCTGCCGCTTTTGGCAAGCGCGCTGCACGCTGCCGGCGAGCGCATCCTCCACGCCAAGCTCGCCTGGATCTTTTACGTCAAGTTCGTCTTAGTGCTGGCCGGCGGACTGATGCTCCGTTATGTCATCGTATGGGGAGGAGACTTGAAAACTCCTCTTATTTTTCCGCCCTCCATGTGGCCGGTTCCAGGCGTTAGCGGGCCTCCTATTCCCGGCCTGGGCGGGTGATGAGGTTACCAGCCCTCTTCTTAACCCTTCTCATGGCAACCCCGCTGCTCGGACAACTCAAAGGCAACGCGCAAAAAGGGCGGGAGCTCTATCTTGAGAAGTGCGCGCTCTGTCACGGCTCTCAGGGAGAGGGGTGGGACTGGTCCAAGAAGGCTCAGCCCCCGATCCCTGTCCCGGACCTCGCCAAGGCGGCGCCGAAACAGTCCGATCAATACCTCTTCGACATCATCAAGGGCGGCGGCGAGGCGGTGGGAAAGACCAGATTGATGCCGCCGTTCGGCTTCGATCTGAGCGACCAGGAGGTCTGGGATATTGTTACCCACCTCCGGATGCTCGGCGGAAAGACAAAATGAGACTGACCGCTGCGACGCGCCTGCTGCCGATCATTCTGTTTGCCGTCGTGGCAGCGCTTCTTGTTATCGCGCCCTCGGTGCGCGGACTTCAGCAGAACCCTGAGCCAACCACCCCGCATCACGAGCCGACAGGGCTTGTTCCCCATGCCATCGCCGTGGCGGATTTCAACGGCGACGGCGTTCCGGACGTGGCGGTTCCGGCGGCGGCGGAGCGCAAAGTCACTGTGCTCTTGAGCAACGGGCAAGGTGGATTTGCGGCTAATCACTCCTACGCGGCGGGCATCGGGCCGAGTTGGGTGGAGAGCGGAGATTGGAACGGCGACGGCAAGCTCGATCTGGTCACGGCGAATACCGGCGGCGGAAGCCTGACTCTCTACATAGGCAACGGCAAGGGAAATTTCACCAGGGGCGAGGAGATCTCCGACATTCATGGTCCGGCCTCGGTCGCGGCCGTGGACGTCAACCGCGACGGCCGAGCCGACCTGGCTGTGGTTCAGGCCCTGGAGTCGCGGCTGGTGATTCTGGAAAATAGCGGCGGACGTTTTAAGCGCCTCGCCTCCTACCAGGTGGGCCGCGGGCCGCACATTGTGACCAGGGCCGACCTCAACGGCGACGGGATCACGGATCTGGTCGTGGGATCGTTCGGCCGCCACATTCTCTCGCTCCTGCTCGGCAAGGGAGACGGGAGCTTTCAAGAGGCGCGCGAGCTGAAGGTCGGGCGATTTCCTCACTATGTGGCGGTCGGGGACTGGAACCGCGACGGCCGCCAGGATCTGGCGGTGGTCTGCGCCGGTGAAGATGCGATCTTCGTCCTGGAGGGAGACGGAACGGGCAGGCTCAAGCAGACGGCAACGCTTTCCATGGGCGCCAATCCCCATGGTCTCGTGGCAACCGACTTCAATGGCGATGGATTGACGGACCTTGCCGCTTCGGCCCGCAGCGCCGGCGAGCTGATGGTTTTTCTGGGAGACGGGAAAGGCGGCTTTAACCCCCTACCGGTCATTAGGACAGCCCAGGACATCATCGCCCTTGCAGCGGCTGACTTCGACGGCGATGGAAAAGTAGACCTCTCCCTGGTCTCGGCAAGCCACAATGCCGTGGTCTTGCTCCGGGGAGACGGCAAGGGAGGGTTTTCGCCGTTTGCGGCGCCTCGCGCCGCAAAGAGATGAGGAGAGAGGATGGATCGCGCCATGGCACATAGGCTGGGAGTCGAATGGCCCGAACAGGGGCGGTGGATCCTGGGGTTGATCAAGCCGACGGCGATAGCGTCGCTGGCCGTAACCATCCTTTTGGCCTTTATCGTGGCGGCAAGCAAGCCTGCCTGGGCGCTCCTGGGGGCCGGACGCGGCTTTATTCCCGAGGGCTATTACCATCTCTGGGGCTTCGTCCTGCTGTTCGGCACGCTTTTCGGCCAGGCGGTCGGCTGGGCCGGCGGGAGCGCCATCGGCTATTACGCGATGACCCTGGTCGGTTTTCCGGCGGGATGGACTACGGCGCGCCTGGCCATGAGCATTGTCTACCTGGGCCTTGTCGTATTTCCTCTCTCGGTCTATCACCACCTCTACGGCGGCTGGCTTCTCAGCCTGCCCCGGGTGGGGCTCGATGAGTGGCTCACGGCGAACCATCCGGGCGCGCTCTGGCTGTTGATCTCCGCGCACCCGATTATCGACTATTCGCTTGTCCCGTTGGCGGTGCTTTTCCTCGGGATCCTCTGGTGGTTCGGCGAACGGGTCGAGCGAAATCCACTCTACCAGATGATAGCGGCAGTGCTGCTGCTTTTGACCTCACTCGCCGTCGCCTTATCGCTGGGGATTCATTCCACCCTGATCCATATCCGCATCGGCGCGTAGCCCGCCTGACCATGGAACGCTTGACCTCGGAACAGCTCAAGCGGGAACAGGAAAAGACCCTGGCATCGCCTCGCATGCGCTATAGCCTGCTCGCCCGCCTGCTTTTTTTCACAGCCGATCTCTTCTACGGACAGAGCAAAAGCCTCTCCAAGTTCAAGGTCCTGGAGATCGTCGCCCGGGTGCCGTACCAGGCCTGGGAGAACGTCGGCTACGTCGCCATGACCCACACCCACGCCGATCCCGGCTTCGCCCGCCGCATCTTCGACCGCGTCCAGGAGAGCCGCATCCAGCAGGACAACGAGCAGTGGCATCTGCTCATCCTGGAGGAGCTCGGCAACAAGAGGGGGATCCAGGAGAGCTTTTTCAAGCACTGGCTCATCGCCCAGGCGATCGCTTTTTTCTATTACCACGTCTCCTGGCTGCTCTACGTGATTCGGCCCAGGTGGAGCTATCTCCTGAACGCCCACTTCGAGGATCACGCCGAGCACGAGTACATGGAATATGTGGCCGAGAACCCCAGCCTTGAAACGGAGCCTGGAGAGCCTCGCCCGCCTGGACGCCGCAAGGTTCCAGTAGCATCGGCATGTATCAAATTCACGTATTCAAGCCTGACCCTGTATCCCTGGCCCGCCTGAGCATCAAAAAGGGAAAAGGGGTCAAGTCTGCTGTTGACTTTTGGGCAGCTATTCACGGGGACAGTAGACGCATTGACAGCTAGGCTGCCCGTGCAATTCGGCCTCACTTTCCCTGTTCTGCTTGCGCCACGCTGTTTCTAAAAGCCTCCCAATCTGCAGCGAAGTCGAAGCGGAGAAGTGCGCCGGTGGGCTTGAGCGTTGCGATGAACGCCGCCACCTTCTCCGGCGTGACATTGGCGGGGTCGTTGAGGCCGTGGCGATGGTACTCCGTGATGGCGAAGCGGCTGTAGACGTAGCCGAACTCACCGGGAAACGGAATATTCTTCGGCCCGTCGTAGCGCTCGGCGACAAAGCCCCTGCCCTGCTTCTCTTCCCAATTGTAAGTCCACATCCCCGCGGCCACGGCGATCTTAGATTCCGATCCGGGAAGCAGAGCTGTAAGACGGGGCGCGTGGAGCAGATCGGTATGGCTGGGAATCGAAAGCATGTGGTTGATCGGCATAATAGATCGCTCTTCGATCTCCCGGGTCGGCTTTAGATGAACATGGTAGAGCCCCGCGCGCAGCGGCGCGCCGCCTGGCTCTGCGGCGCTCTCTCTGAGCGATTTTAAGAGCTTGTCCTTTAAAGCCCGCTCTTCTTCGGTGGAGGCCCGAGTCGCTTGAAGGGGCGCGAGGAAGCTCGCCAGCGCCGCCTTGTCGCCCGCCTTGATCGCGCCCATGCGCTCGGCGAGCGTAGTGATCGCCTCCCAGGCCGGAAGGGAAGTGTCGTTGGTCTCCCGCGTCCCTACGTTAACCCACACCTGATCGGCGAAAACTCCGCGGAAGTTGATCCAGATGTCCTCGCCCAGGTTCTGCTCGGAGTACGAGCGGCGCGCGTATTCGATCAGGTGCCGCTCCCCTTCTGCGGGCGAGCAGAAATAGAGCTCGCCGACTCCCGGATCAAAGGCCGGCGGCAAAAGACAGTCGGCCAAAGCCGTTGCCGCTCTGGCCTGCAAGAAAATGGCAAACAGTACGACGAGAAAAACCAAAGGGTTACTGCCGGTAAAGGATCTCGCCGGTAGAGTGAGTGTCATAGCCGCCCAAGGCAGAGACGGCCTTTTTAAAGTCGGCGGAGCGGATCACCTGCAGGAGTTTTTCTCCCTTCTCCGACTCGAAAAATGGACGCCAGAAAAGCAGATCGTACTGCTCTTCGCCTACCGGGATAAAATCGAGCCCGAGGGCATTGGCGGCGGAGCGCACGCCCAGAGCCACATCCGCCAGACCGCTCACCACGGCCACGCCCACAGCCATGTGCGTAAACTCCTCCCGCTCGTAGCCGCGGATTGAGTCCGGATCGAGCTTTAGTCTCTTTAGCTCGAAGTCCAGAAGCACCCTTGTCCCGGAGCCGGGCTGGCGGTTGATGAAGGTGACATCTTTCCTGCCAAGGTCCTTCAAGCCGCTTATCTTTCTGGGATTGCCGTGGCACACCAGCAGCCCCTGCTCGCGCTGTGCCAGATGAACCAGCGCCACGGGGGTATTGGGAATTGTACGCTTGATGTCGGGGATGTTGTAGCTGCCCGTGTCCGGATCCAGCAGGTGGGTGCCGGCGACATGGGTCTCGCCTCTTTGCAGGGCGAGCAGGCCGCCGAGGCTTCCCACGTTGGTCGCAGCGATTTTGAATTCCGGATAAAAGAGCTTCAGCCGGTCTTCGAGCACGCTGATCGAGAGGTCATGGCTCCCCGTGCAGACGATGGTATTGTCGATCTCTTCGGGCGAGCGCAAAAGCTCCACCTCGACCTCTTCGCCCGCGTTGATGCCCTCGACTAAACTAGGTATGCGCAAGAAGCCATCGGCGCGGACCATCGTGGTGATGACCCCGGCCCCTCTCCCTAATGGCACGGCGACGAGCTTCTCCCCCACTCGACCTAAAGTTACCCGAATAAACTCCTCCAGACCGAGATGGGAGGGAATCTTCTTCGGCACCAGGGCGCGGGCGCTGAGCCGGTGCTGCGGCCCGCAGCCGAGCAGTTTTTCCATCAGCGGCCTCAGGATCTCCCGGGCCACGACGATGGCCGATACCGGGTAGCCGGGGATGCCGATCACCGGCTTGCCTCGGACGATCCCCAACACCGCCGGCTTGCCCGGCATTACGTCGATGCCGTGGGCCAGCAGTTCCCCTTCCGCCGCGATGATCTCGGCGGTGAAGTCGTGCTCTCCCGCGGAGGAGCCGGCGATGAGCAGGGCAACGTGGTGCTGCTGAACGGCCGAGCGCAACGCCTGCTTCAGCAGCGACGGATTATCCCCGACTTTCGACAACTTGACCGGCTCCCCGCCCCATTCCTGCACGAAGGCGCCCAGCACGCTGGAGTTAAACTCGATGACGGCCCCCGGCCTGGTCTCATCCCCAGGCTCGATCAGCTCGTCTCCCGTGGGAATGATGGCGACCCTGGGCCGCGCCTTGACCGGAACCGTGGTGTGGCCGGCTGCCAGGAGCGCGCCCAGATCGTAAGGCCGCAGCCGGTGCGAGCGCGGCAGGAGCATCTCCGTGGCCACCACGTCCTCCCC
>JACPDC010000284.1 GCA_016184235.1 Deltaproteobacteria bacterium
GGACCAATCCTCGAAGAGGATGCCGGAGCGTATCTCGCCCTCGTGCAGCCGCTTCTGGCTCCCTGGCGCTAGCACGTCGGCCGTGAAGCGGTTGCGGTAGTAGAGGTCCAGGCCCGGCTGGAACCGGTAGCGCAGCAGCACGCCGTCGCTGGCGACCTCCGGCTCGCTGAGCAGGTTCCGCAGATTGACCGTCGATTCGGCCACCTGCACGATCTGCCCGGCGGGGTCAATGACGTGGGCGCGGATGATGTGGGATCCGTCCTTGGGCACGCGCTTCTCCGCCGTCTCCTTGCCCGGCAGCGGGTCCTTGGTATTCCAGGTGTACTCCAGCGTCTCGTCGTAGCGCGTGGGAGCCACCCCCAGAATGAAGCGGCCATCAATGAAGAGGGTAACAGACCCGTTTTGCGGCACGGCGCTGGCGGGAATCACCACTCTCACGCGCTCGCGCACCTCGCTGCCATCCGCAGGGGCGAGGATGCGGAATCCATTCGCCGGAGGGGCGGCCGCGGCGGGCTCACCGGCCGTCGGGCCGACGCGGGCGGACGGTGCCGCCCCGCCGGCGGCGGCTGCCGCCGTGTTGAAGAAGAGTTGGTACGACTGGCCTAATCTGGTGAGGGCTTCTATCTTAGGGGAAAAAATGACAAGAAAAGGCAAAAGTACCGAAATTTGGCGCTCGCTACTCTTTAATTACTCACCGTCCTCCAGTAAACGGTGGAGACTGTAGACGGCATCGAATCATAGATGCTCTGCAGCGGGTTTTGGCTTGAATCAAACAGCCCCATCGCATTCTGTAACGCGGCGCTGCTGTACCGGACATTCACGGCTCCCTGCAGGTCGACCTCAACCGGGGTATCTGTGCTGGTCTCATTGATCATGATCGATCCATATATATCTTTGGTCCCGCCGCCAGCGATCTTAAAACCGACGTTCGCGCCGGTGACGATGATAAGCCCTTCCCAGTGCCAAGCCCCGTTGATTTGAATATCCGCATTCTTGACAACGAGAATCCCAGCGCCGGTAAAATTCCCTGCAAACTCGACTTTATCGGTCGAGGCGTAAGCACCGGTTGTCTGGCCATTGATGCAGCGAAGGGTGGGGGTCAGAGCAGTGCCCCAAACCTGACCGGTGGCAACATCGAGCTCCTCTCCAGATATATTGGTTGTGATAGCATTGGACTGAGAGCAGAGATCGTCGGCAAGCTGACTCATCTCGCTCGAGGGCATGAAGTCGCTCTGCTCGATATTGGGCTGTGTCCCCCCTTTGCCGACGATGTTGTCTGTTTGGTTCCCGGCAACCGCGCTCGTCACCTGGGAATCGAGCGTGGAGTTGGGAACCGAGATGCCATACTGTTGCTTGGCATTCGCCACTAAAGTGCCGGCGGTCGTGTAATCCTTCCCATCCACGACAAAGGAGTTGCCGGTGAAGGCCGCGCCGGCATCGGCTCCCCTCATACTGATCGCGCCGTCAGTAATCTCGTAGGTCTTCTTCAGTCTACCCGTAATGGTAGCCGTAGAGTTTCCCACTGTGCCCGTGGACGTGACGGTAACATAACCAACAACCTGTGATTCTTTAGTTGCGTTACTGAAGCTGACCGTAAAACTCCCCGGAGAGAGAGTCTGAGTGGCCCCCGACGGACTTGGCGGATTGGCCCCGCTCTTTTTTACCTCCTGCTTTGCCCATTCGATCCCAGCCTCCGCGAGATAAAACGCTTGGGTACCCGTCTTGAAGTTGCTGCTCGTTTTTAAGTCGGTCTGTGTGGAGACGATGGCCCCGACGCCCGCCCCCATGAGCAGCGCCAGGATCAAAAGGGACAGCACCAGAATCATCCCCCGCTCGTCGGCCAATAGCTTTCTCATCGTGCCCATAGGCCCCTCTAATTTCTAAACTCGACACTGGAGGAAACGGTCGAGGTAATATTCCTCCCCGCTGCCTTTCCCTCCGGAGTCGGCTCGGCCACCTGCGCCGAAAAGGTGATCTTGACCCGTTTAATGCTCGTGAGCGTTGGGCTGGAGCCAAGATCGGTCCCGGAGCTGTCGTAGTAAGTGAAGAGGGTCGATCCGGACGGGATGACCACGTTAGGGATCAAACAGCTACCGGTTGCGCCAAAAGCGGCGCGTCTTATGATATTGCTCCCCGGGCAAGTAGACGTCGCGCTGGAGAGGTCGTAGGTGACGTCCTCTCCGGTGGCGCTGCCGCAGTCGCCATTGCCGTCGAGATCCGCTTGAATTCTGATGGAAGTCGATGAGGCGCTGTAGACCCTAAGACACGACCCGGGTTGAGTGCCCGAGCCCCACGAACCCGCATTCCTCAAGTCCCGCACCATCATGTCCAATGCCCCCCGGGCATCTTCCAGGGTTGCAGTCTTGGTCTCCTGGGCAAGAAGCTGAAAGAGTTGCTCCCTGTAGAAACCATAGAGCGTAGCCATCACGATCATGCCGAAGAGCGCGGCGACCAGAAGCTCGGCCGTGGTAAAACCCCTCCTGTCATCGCGCAAAATTCTTTTCATACGTCTGGCCTACGACGCTTCTTGAAAGACGAGGGTCCTCTCCTCCACCTGACGCGAGACTCCGTACTCCGACCACGAAACAGTTACCGAGATTTCCCAGAGCGTCGTTCCCGTTGCTGCCAGCGTCGTCGTGTCATCGAGGGAAGATGCCGCTATGGTCCACGTGCGTGTAAACCTTCCCCCGCTTGCGCCGGTTTCTGTTATCGGGTTGTTGGAATCGGCAGAGTTCGTTACAGCGGTAAAGCTGCTCGCCACCTTGAGCGCTTCAAGCTTATCTTGGGCCAAATTGGTGGCAATGGTAAAATTGCCGCTGGTATAATTGCCTTGGATCACCCCGATGGTATTCACGGAAAAGCCGATGACGCCGATGGCAATGAGCGCGATCGAGATCAGGATCTCGTTGAGGGTAAAGCCCTCCTGGCGATTAAACCAGGAGCGACAAGAAATCTCAGCCCGAGCAGGTGGCGTCATCGATCCGTATGCGTCCCAAATCGCTGAGAACAACATTTTTGCCGCTATTCTTGATGTTGCAGAGCGTAATGGTCTGCTCGGAAGAATCAATGGACGTGCCCCTAGAGGTAAAGCCTACCGTCGTAGCGCTTGCTGTGATCCCGTCGGGCAGGGTTTTACTATCGCCCGTGGCAGCGTAACTGCCGCCGCTGTATTTTTCAATGGTATAGGAGGAGCCCGAAAGAACGAGGCGGAAATTAGCGTTTTCCGCCACCGCCCGCGACTTGAGCCTGTGCAGCTCCGACTGGACCTGCCGCGCCGCGCTGTTAAGGGCATAGGTCGGCAAAAGGGTGCTCCAATTGGGAATCGCGATAGCGGTCAAGATAGCAATGATAGCCAGAGCTACAATGATCTCCGTAAGAGTGAAGCCGCCCGCTCGTCCCCCGAAGGGCGATCGCGACATCCATGTCTTAGCAGGTGCCATCACAAGCGCTGGTTCTGCAAATGCGCACCCTTCCCGTCGAGCTAAGGACCACGTTCGTCCCCACACTCCTGGAGTTACACAACCTGACTGTTCCCCCGCCGCCGGGGCTGGCTGTGCCTCGAGAAGTAAACCCCAGGGTAATCGCGCTGCGGATATCGATGCCGGCAGGCAGAGGTTTGGTTCCATGCTGGGTCGTGCTGGCCCCGACACGCTGGATCGTGTAACTGCCGGCTATCTGTGAGAAAGCGAGTTGAAAGGTGACATTTTCGGCTATGGCCTGCATCTTGATTCTGTGCAGCTCGGACTGGACCTGACGCGCGGCGCTACTGAGAGAGTAGGTAGGGATAAGAACGATCCAAGTTGGGACAGCGATTGCCATCAGGACGCTGAAGATGGCCATGGCCGCCAAACCCGGGGTGCATTGTATGCGCCTTGGCCATGGGGGAAAGATACTTGAGCTACGATGTCCAAGTCAAACTCTCGATGAAGGCGGAGCAGAGTTTCTGCCGGCAAAAGGCAAAAAAGGAACGAGGAACGACTCCCGCAAGAGAAATCAAAAGCTCTGGTACCAGCCCACCTGCGTCACCGTCGGCGGAAGCAAATCAACTCCGAAATCACCGTCGTAGATAATCGTGGGATTTCCCGAGACCTCATCCATGGTCACGCCCGGAGGGCCTTCCGTAAAGGGATCTCCGGTCCAGGTGGGGCGACCGTCCCCCGCCATGATAAAACCCTTGATGTAAGGATTGCCGCTGAGCTTTACCTGCTGATGGGCAAAAAGCCCGCCGCCAGTGCCGACCACCGAGGGATTGCCGCTGATCTCCAAATCGTTTCCGGTCAAGCCGAGAATATTTTTTAGACTGTCGGAAGAAGTTGAAAACGGGACCATATAAGGATTGCCGGAGATCTTAATGGAGTCGCGGGCGACCAGGGTAACCTGCCAAGGGAAAGAGGAGCTGCCCGGGTTCCCGGCTACATCGATTCTCCCCTCGGCATAGAAGACTCCGTTGGCGGCGCTGTTTCCGGCGACCTTCCAGGTGCCGCCGGAACAGCTCCATCCCGAAGGGGCTGCACCCACAGTTCCCCCGCCCGTATGCAGCCCGTTGCTGAAGGTAGCCCCGGCTCCGGTCACAACGGTACAGTCAGCCTTTAAAATATAACCTCCACTACTTCCAGCCACGGCGTTAGCATACTGGGCCGGGTTAATCTCCGGGATGTTATAAACCGGCGCGCTGTTATGGCCGGCCTCGTAAGCGTCCCTTTCCGGATTGCTGTTCAGCTTATACTCCTCAGGCTGAGGGTTGGAGGCGCAGGTGGCGCTGCCGATGCACGGGGTGCCGGTGATATCCATGCCATCATCGAGCCCGCCTCCGCCGGAGACCGAATTGGATGCCGTCAGCCCGTCCGCCATCTGCACGGTCGGGTTGCCGGTTACCTGCATGTCATCGTTGGTGTGCGCCCCGCCCCGCTGCCCGAGCAAGTTGGAATTGCCGTTGAGCTTTAGATCTCCGTTGGTGATAAGCGCTTTAGGCGCTGTTCCCAAGTCCCGCCTGAGCCATACCTCCAAACGAGCCCGGGAATTATTTGGCGCAGACCCTGCCGATGCAACCTGGATCATCCGTGGACTGCTCACCGACTGAAGCAGGGTTACGGCATAGCTCGTGCCGGAGAAGTCCGGGTTGGAAACGACGAGGGTTCCCGCGGGCGAGCCGTAAACCGAATCAAAATCGTTCACCCCGTCGGCATTCTCCAGCTCTTTCCATGCGTGGCTCAATCCCGCCTCGGTGGCGAAAAAAGCCATAGTGCCGGTCTTGTGATGGCTCACTGCCTTTAGGCCCAACCGGCTAAAGAGAAGACTCGATCCCGTCAGGGTAAGGAGAATGGCCGTGATAAAGACGACCACGACCAACGCCATGCCCTCCGAGCTTTTCAGTAAGCGCTTCATCGAGACTCTCCTCTCCTCGAGCTACGTGAGCTTCTCCTGCCACGCCAGAATTTTCGCCTTTTCAGGCAAAGGAACCCACGCATCGGCGGGCGAAAGGGCGCAGCTATCGAAACGAACGGTCGCGTTTCCTTTCACATCAAGCTCGTATCCTCCGTCCAACACGTTACTCTCGCCGATCAGAAGCGAACCGTAGATACCTGCAGTACCAGCGACCTGGACTTGAATATCTCCCCGGGCAATGACCAGACCGTGAAAGGTAAAGGTACCCGCAATATCGAGAGGACCATCTACGATGAGCACACCGTAACCTTCAATGGTCCCCGAGATCTGCGCGCCGCCATTGATATAAGTAATCCTCGGCGAGGCCTGAGTCCCCCAGTTCTCGTTGCTACTAAAATTCTGACCGCCTTCCAGGGTGGTATGCGGCTGGGTGGGATGGTTGAGAAACGCGTTAGCTATGTCCGACACGCTCTGGGAAAGCGGAGCTATGACACCAACGCTGGGGGATCCTCCGGTCCCTGTCACATTCGCCATCTGGTTTGACGCCAAGCCGCCGTCACTGGTGGTGCTGTTCGTGATCTCTGTCGCTAACGCCGAATCCGTGACGACGATGCCGGGCACAGGCGAGGCCGCATTACAATAGTCATTTCCATTGATGCTGAAGGAGGTCCCGGAAAAATTGGTTTCGGTCTTGTCGGCGGGGGAGCCCGGGAGACTTGTCGCGCCGAGACCAAAACCGCCTCTCTCAACATAAGCCACGACGACTTTTTTGGCGCCATTCGGGCCGAAAGCGCTGGAGGTCAGGATCGCCTGGCTGTTTCCGGCTGTACTAATGGCTGTGACGGTATAGCTGTAACCTCCACCAAAGTCATACTTGGCACTGGAACAAGAACTCGAAGGAATAATGCAAGTCGGGTTGCTGGGATTCGTACTGTAGTTAAAAGTCGTGCCCGGAGGGATAACGCTCAGGGCGTGCTGGACGCCCGCGTCGGCCACGTGAAGAGTGGTAGTCCCGTTCTTCATAGCGCTGGTCATCTTTAGATCCAACCCGCTGAAAAGCAGCGCCGAGCCACTCAGAGTGAAGAGGATTGCTACGACAAAAATCACCACGGTCAAGGCTATGCCATGAGAATTCACCAATTGGTTTTTCATCAGGCCTCCCGGCGAATGAGGTTTTTCAGAGCGAAAACCGTGCCAGAGGAAAGCCCCGTGAAATTAATAGGTTAGGTTGGGTCTCGGCCGGGGAAGATTACGTAGGATGGCTCCAGTGACAATAAATGTAACTTACACACCGGCCCAGATAAGAAGCGCCTACCTGCGAAGGAAAAAGGGGCAGGAAACTACTGCATCACTTCGTGCCAGGCTAAGAGCTTGGCCGGCTGGGGAAGCAGCGAGCCCCAGAGGGTCTGCACCAGATTTAAGGCCTGGCTGCTGTAGTAAATGGACGCGTTGTCTTTAATATCGAATTTGAGGTCATCCCCGGTCGGACCGAGGAGCAGAGTTCCAAAGAGCCGCGCATTGTTCTTGAACTTAAGCTTAAGCTTGTCCTCCGTGCTTTCGTCTCCTCGCGGCCCCGCGGCCAGACTGATAACGATGCCGTGAAACTCGAAGTTGCCGAAGATATTTGCCTTGCCGTCAAGAATGAGCACCCCGCTTCCGGTAACTGTGGTGTCGGGATCGAATTTTATTGTACTTGTATCCGCCTTGATATAAGTGATCTGGGGCGCGGCGTCGGTGCCAAAGACGCAGCTGGCAGAAGGCGTTACCGGCCGAGGAGTGGGACAATTAGTCGTAGTCAGATGCATGCCGCTAAGATGCTGGGCCGCCCCCGGCTGGTTCTTAAAGTTGGTTGCCAGATCTGTAACGCTGAACGAAGTACTGGTTTTGAAAACGCTCGGCGTCACTGGAGAAGTAGAAGCATTGTAACCAAGACCCTGTATCTTAGATTTTTCAGAGCTGGAGAGACTGTTGATGAACTCGGTAACCATCGAGTCGTAAAGCGGCGCCACGCCATAGATAGCCGGGTTAGGGCCTGCGCTGGTGCTGTCGGCTCTGCCGTCGTTGTTGCCGTCGGCAGAATAGCTCGTGTCATTGCCGCTTATGAAAAAAGTGCCCGAGGTATTGAAATCGGCGTCCGAAGTGGATCCTCCGGGAATGTAGACCGTGCCCGGAGGAGTCCACGAAGTGTTTGATCTCCCGATGTAGGCCCGGACTTTTCTGTTGGAGCTGTTGGGACCCGTTGCCGAAGAAATGAGGATGGCCCGGCTGTTTCCGCCGGTGCTGGCCGCATCGTTGGTCGCCGTCACTGTATAAGTGTAGCCGTTAAAAGAAGTGCCGGGGACGACGCTGCTAGGGCTGGCGGTGCTAGTGCTATAGCTAAACGTGGTGCCTGCCGCTATCGTGGAAAGGGCGTGCTGGATGCCCGCATCCGCGGCATGGATGGCGCCGCCCCCGGTCTTAACGTTGCTTGCGGTCTTGGCATTGAGCCCGCTCAGCAGCAGGGCGCCTCCCGTGATGGACAAAAGGATCAGCATTACGGCAAGGACCATTACCAGTGCGATACCCCGATCGCTCTTCAGTTGCGCCTTCATGAATTCCTCCGTTTCGCTATTCGCCATTCGCTATTCACCGTTTTTATGACGGCAGACCCCGATTGCGCAGATCGGCGTTGGAGGTCATGGTCGCGGTAAGCTGGCCTCCGAACTCAGTATCCGGCTTGAGAGATTTAACGGTTAACGTGATCAACACCCGCTGGATATTAGATAACTCCGTAGTCACCGGGCGAGATAGCTCCGTGCCATCCTGCTTAAAGTATCGCAAGTCGAAACTGGTCACATTACAGATGGTCAGCGGGTTGCCGCTGCCGTTCCGGGTGACATTGCCGTAGCCGCTGGCGCAACCGGTCGTGTCGTAAATATAGGTGATCACTTCATCCGAATCGTTACAGTCACCATCCGGAACTCCGCCAACACCCCCCTGAAAGTCGTAAGTAAAGCTGAGACTTGTGGCAGCAGCATCAAAAACATTGGGGGCGCCAGCGAGGACGCCGTTAGCACATTTGTCTCCTGCCACTGCGCTAAGGGGATTGTACGCCGCGTTTCTGATCTCCCGCACCATCATATCGAGCACCGAGCGGGCGTACTCCTGGGCCTCCAGGCGGTTCTCCTGGACCTTCGCAGAATGGGTCTGGACGCGATAGACGCTGTAGATCGCCCCCATGATGATGAAGGTCAACATAATAGAGACCAGAAGTTCCACAATGGTGAAACCGGTTTCAGTTTTCATCCCCGCTCTTGGCTCAGCAAATGCCATAAAAGATCCGCGCGCCGATTTACTAGAGCGCCTCACTACTTACTGTTTAACCGCCGAGGAGATCGTCAGCGTATGGCTGATATAGTCCGTCCAGGTTACCGTCACAGCGATGCACGTAAGCCCGGTAACGCTGTTGCAATTCGAGGTTACCGTCCACGAACGATTGAATGTCACCGGCACTCCGGAAACGCTGAGGTTGTTCTCAGGACTACCGGTGGTATTGATGTTTGCCGTAGTCCTGCTCTTCAGCTCCTCCAACCGGTCCTGCGCCAGATTAGTGGCAATAGTCGTGTACAAACCGGTCTGGTTGGCGCGCATCACCGAGGTCGCGCCGATCGCCAACCCCAGGACGGCAATGGCGAAGATGCACATCGCCACTAAAACCTCTATCAGGGTAAAACCGCTTGCCGCGTTCTTTTGTCTTTGCAAGCAAGATTTTCCAGAAAACATAAAGCCGCGCTCTCACCTTCGCAAACTCAGGGTATCGTCACGCGTCCGACAACAGCCACTTGCACGCTCTTCGTCTCACCATTGGCATTCTGCAACGTTTTCGTGCCTGCGGCACTAGCGGTCCCGCGCGGTTGAAACTCCGGTGTAGTGCCCACCGTTGTCGTGATTCCCTCTGGAAGACTAAAAGGCCCGCTATCATTCTCCCCAGACGCGATCGTCCCGTCATTGTTGAGATCGGCCTCAAGATAGTAGGTAGTAGTCGTGTCAAAGTTCAAACGGAATTTTCGATTTTGGGAAATCGCCTTCATCCGCGCCACCTGCAAATCCGTGGCGACCTGTCGCGCCCCTGACGAAAGCCTGAGCGTCGGCAGCCAGGTCATAAAGCTGGGTACCGCGATCCCCATGACAACCATGGCTATGCCGATCGCTACTATAAGCTCCAGGACAGTAAATCCGGATTTTTTCAGGTTACGCACGGACGACATCGCTACATCTACCCCGTTTCCGCTCTGGCAAACCGACTCTCCACTGTTCGGCTTAAGCAACTCTACCCCAAATCAGGCCAACAACTGCAAACTTCTACCAAGTACACAAGCCAAAACCATGCCAAGCTATCCTATGGTATAACAATGCCGTAGTGCTGAAAAAAATCGACATAAAATCAAAAGGTTAGCCACAGCGAATCCCACGCTTGGCAGCTCAGAAAATGGGACAAAATGACGAAAAATGTAAGAGTTGCAAAAAAACGTCAGCCCGCCTGGTCATAAGACCAACGGCTGGGTCCTTTTTTGAACTTTCATTAATATTAATTAGACCTGCATGTGTGCCGGAACAACCGACCTGTAAGATCTCATTTCAATCAAGGGGAGGTACAAGGCAACCAGCAGGTCGCCAAGGAAAAGGTAAACCACGGCGCCCAGGCAAAGAAAAGGGGCAAACGGGAGCGCGTATTTACTACCTACCCCTTTCCAAAACATAAATATCAATCCTACGACCGATCCGGTGAGAGAGGCGAAGAACAGGGCCACCGGCACAGCAGGCCAGCCTAAAAAGGCTCCTATCATGGCCAGCAGCTTGATGTCTCCGCCTCCCATTCCTTCTACACCGGTGAAAAACTGGTATGCCCACGCCACCAGGAGCAGAGAGCCGCCCCCTACGAGGATTCCCACCAGAGAGCTTACCGGCGACGGCAGGTTCGACAACCGGTCCATCGGCCACTGGTACTGAATCAAGGAGGCGAGCAGGCCCAAGCCGATGCCGGGAATACTGATGACGTCGGGGACGATCCTCACGTCCAAATCGACAAAACTAATGACGATGAGCGCAGCCACCAGGACAAAGTTTACAAAAAAGGCCAGCCCGAGGCCGAATCGTCC
>JACPDC010000285.1 GCA_016184235.1 Deltaproteobacteria bacterium
GTCCGGCGCATGAAAAAGCTGTTATCCTCTTCGGCGCTCACACTCTCTTCCCGGATGGGCGCCCAGAAGCTGGGCCAGCCGGTGCCGGAATCGAACTTGGTCTCGGAGCTGAACAGCTCGTTGCCGCAGCAGGCGCACTGGTACACCCCTTTTTCCTTGCAGTCCCAATACGCGCCGGTAAAGGCCCTCTCCGTGCCCTTTTGCCGGCAGACGTGGTACTGCTCCGGGGTGAGCTGCCGCTGCCATTCCTCGTCGCTCTGCGAAATTTTCTCCTTCATTTCCCGCCCCTCTCTCACCGGACCATATTGATGAACTGCAGTGGGATCGCAAGCTTGGCCCCCCGCACCGCCTGGATGACCGCCTGCAGATCGTCGATCTTCTTTCCGGAAACGCGCACCTGATTTTCCTGAATGGCGGCCTGGACTTTCAGCTTTTGATCCTTGATCAGCTTGACGATAGTCCGGGCCGTGTCGGCATCCACGCCTTCCTTGATAGCAAACTCTTTGCGGATCATGCCCTGGGATGCCATCTGGCTTTCCTTGGGTTCGAGACACTTCACGTCGACCTTGCGCCGCACCAGATGCTCGACGAGAGTGTCCTGGACGGCTCTCATCTTCATTTCATCTTCCGTCAGCACGTGGATTTTCTTTTCTTTCTTGTCCAGCGTTATCTCGGTCTTGGACTCGCGAAAATCGAAGCGCGTGAGCATCGCCTTCCTGGTCATGTTGACCGCGTTGTCGACTTCCTGCAGATCCACGCGGCTCACGATATCGAAAGAAGCCATAACACCCTCAATATAGGAGAGAGATCGATCTGGTCGTCGCGCAGGGATACCGACGCATCAAACGATGGGTTACCACTCGAGGCGGATGCAAAGCTCGCCTTCCCGCTCTTCGACCGGAAGCACGGTAAGCTGCGGCCCCCCCTTGGGCATGACACACTCCCCGGTGCCGAGATCATACCAGTAGCTATGGTTGTTGCAGCGAACCTTGCCTCCGGCCAGCTCGCCGGTCTCCAGATCCGCTCCTTCGTGGGGGCACTCTCTGGCGAACGCGAAGTAGCGCCCGTCCACCTGCGCTACCAGCACGCGCCGCCCGCCCAGCTCTACCGCCTTCGTCTTCCCCGGCCCTATCTCGCCCGCCTTGGCGACCGGGACATAGCTCACTCCCATGACGCCTATGCGGCGGCCCGGCGCGCCTGGTGGAGCGGCCCGCGCAGAATCTGCCCGGGCAGCCCGCCCTTCACCCGCCCATCCGTATAAATCACTTCGCCGTTGACGATCGTGTAATACACGCCCTCCGAGCGCTGGACCAGCCTCTTGGTGCCGGCCGGATAGTCTTCCGCCCACTCGGGCTCATGGGCGTTGACCGTCTCGGGATCGAATATCGCCAGGTCCGCGGCAAAACCGGGCCGAAGCAGGCCGCGGCCCTCCAGGCCATATACCGAGGCGACTTCGAAAGTGAGCTTGTTGACCGCGCGCTCCAGGCTGAGAACCCCGCGCTCCCTCACCCACAGCCCCAAGAGGGTCGTGCTGTAGCCGAAGTCCGCGCCGAATTGCACGTGGGCGCCCGCGTCGGATGTGCCGGCGAGCACATAAGGGCTGCTCAGGATCTCGCCCATAGCTTTAGAGTCCCCGCCGTTGTTCGCGTTCCAGAAAACCGTCTCGAGATTCTCCTCCAGGGCCAGATCCAGGAACGCCTCCAGCGGATCCTGATTGCGCATGGCGGCCATCTCCGCGATGTTCTTGCCGTTGTATTTCTTGTTCTCAGGCCTGGCGGTCTTTTCCACGCGCACGATATCCCAACGGCGGTGAAAATTGGTCGGCCTGGGATCGGCCAGATCGGCGCGCAGCTTCTGCCTGGTCCCGGGATCGGCGAACGCCTGCCGGCGCGCCTCCTCGGGCAGGAACATCAGGCTCTTCCAGGTGGGAAACTCGTCGAAGACCTGTGTGTTTTTCAAGCTGAAGTGGCGCACCAGCGGCACGGTGTGGGAAAGGCCGTAGGCGCGGTAGCCGTCGCGAAAGATCGGGGCGACGGCGTCGAGCTGCCGGCGCCAGAGGTCCGGCTCGGTCCAGCGGTGCTGGATGCTCTGCCAGATGATCGGCCGCTGCGTGCGGCGCGCCAGATCGCCGTAAAGTGTAAAGTGCTCGATCTTGTTGCGGCCGAGAATCGTCTCGATCACACCGGCGTTGAGCTCGCTCAGCACGTCGCACAGGGCAAAAAGCTCTTTGTCGTCCGCCAGCCGGCTCGCCACAGGCTTGCCGTCTTCCCTCATGTGGCGCTCGTTGCGATTGGTCGATATCCCCAGCGCGCCCCCCTCCATAGCCTCCCGGACGAGGAGCCTCATCTGCTGGACCTCCCCCGGTGTGGCCGCGCGCTCGACCGACTCCTCCCCCATCACGTACTGGCGCACCGCGATGTGGCCGACCAGCCCGCCCATATTGATGCCCACCTTGCCCTCCAGCGAGTCGAGATATTCGCCGAAAGTATGCCAGCCCCAGCGCACCCCTTGCTCCAGGGCGTAGCGCGGGATCGCCTCCACGCGCACGAAGCTCTTCACCAGCGCGTCCTCGCCCCCCTTTTTCACCGGGGCGAGCGTCAGCCCGCAGTTGCCCGTGACGACGGAGGTGACGCCGTGCTGCGGCTCGCAGGTGCCGTACGGGTCCCAGAGAAGCTGGGCGTCCAGGTGAGTATGGTGGTCGATGAAGCCGGGGGCCACCGCCAGGCCGTCCGCGTCGATCGTCCGGGCGGCGCCTCCTTTGAGGCGGCCGATCTCGGCGATCTTGCCGTCCTTAACGCCCACATCCGCCCGATAGGACGGCAATCCGGAGCCATCCACCACGCGGCCGTTACGAACCAGCAGATCATAATCCATTACCGTAGCCCTCCTCCGGCTATCCCTTACGGGTCACGAGACAAAGTGAAGCGCTCTCAGAATATTCATTGGGGCCGTTTCTGTCAACGGGAAAGTCAGCGGCGGGACCGAGAGCTTCGCCCGGCGGACTTCTTCTTCCGCACTGCCCCGGCGGCGGCCGGCGTCAGATTCTTGCCGCTCAGGACAAAATCGAGAACATCACTCCGGGTGATGATGCCCACGAGCTTTTCCTTCTCCACGACCGGCAGCGCGCCGACGCGGTGGCGCCGGAGGAGTCTGACCGCGGCCTGAAGCGGCGTGTCGGGCTTCACTGTGATCACGTTGTAGCTCATCGCCTCCTCGACGGTGTACTTCTCGGCGAACCTGTCTATCTCCTCGGTGCGATTGATCAGGATGCTCGTGGGATAGGCGTCCCGGATATCACGGTCGGTCACGATGCCGAGCAGCTTTTCACCCTCCACCACGGGCAGCTGGTTGATGCGATGCTTCGCCATGAGTTGTCTGGCGACGGCGATGCTGTCGAAGGGCTCCACTGCGAGCACCCCCGCGCTCATCCAATCGGAAACCTTTATAATGGAAGGCCTCCTCTTCATCTATCCTCTCCGGTCGGGACCGACACTCTCGATCGCGACTCGGATAATCACGCGCCCTTGCCGCTCCATAGTTCGCCGGTACTCGTCCCAGTCGGGATGCCCGCCCTTGACCCGCCGCTGAAAATCGACGAGCGGCTCCATCGCCTCAGGGAGCGACACGATCTCGGCTGGCCCGCTGATCTGGATCCAGACGGAACCATGAAAGGAATCGGCGAAGACGCAAAGAGAGGCCCGGGGATCGCGCCGGAGATTGCGGCTCTTGTACGCGGTCTCCCGGCTGCTCACGATGGCGCGGCCGCTGTCATCGACGCCGACGGTCACCGGAGACATCTGCAGGCCCCCGTCGCGTTTGCGCGTAGCCAGCACCGCGTTATGGTGAGCGGCTAAAAATTTACGCGCCTCCGATAAATCCATAGCCTTCCCCCCTTTCGCCTTGACACGACTAGCACGCCTTCGATAACGTGTCCAGCGTTGGGAAATCTGCTTCTTGACTGGCTGGTCAGCGCCTTGAGCCTGGTCATCGTCGCCCACCTGATCCCCGGCTTCGAAGTCAAGGGGTTGGCGGCCATCGTGATCGCTCCGGTCGTCATCGGACTGGTGAACGCTACCGTGGGATTTCTTCTCAAGGTCCTCACCCTACCCCTTACGCTCTTGACCTTCGGCCTGTTTCTCTTGGTGATCAACGCCCTCATGCTGGAGCTCGCGGCCTTTCTGGTGCCCGGCTTCGCCGTGCAGGGATTCTTTGCCGCCTTCTTCGGCGCCATCCTGCTCAGCCTGGTGAGCATGCTGCTTCGTTTCCTGCTCAAAACGTAAGCAAGAATCTACCTTTTCACCACCCGGTGGCTGGGAGTCTCGTCGGGGACGAAGATGTAGACCAGGCTGAGCCAGAGACTTCTGGAATAGCGGAAAAAGAACAGCGGAAAAACAGCCGCGAAGGCGCCCCACAACAAGAGCTGCTGAAGCACGGAAATCTCGGTGAAATAGTTGAGTATGAAAAAACCCGGGACCGCCACGGCCACAGTGGCGCCGTAGTTAAGATAGATCGCTCCGACAAAGAAACCCTGCTCCCGCTCGAACTTCAAACGGCATTGAGGGCACTCGGGACGCATCTTGAACAGCCCTGAAAAAATCGCCCCCCGGCCGCACCTGGGGCATCTCAAGCGAATGCCAGCAAGCAAGATCTGGCAGATCCGACTTGGGCTCATCGGCGCCCCGAGTCACGCGCCTTCGACAACGATCATGTTAGTGACGGCGGTTTTCTGCCTCACCTGTTTGGCCGGGCCATACTCCTTGGACGACCACCACTCCTTTGCCCGCTCCAAACTTTCAAACTCCAGGACCACAATGCGCTTGGGGCTCCAGTCGCCCTCCAGGACCTCGGTCCTGCCGCCTCGGGCAATGAACTTGCCGCCGTAAGCCGCAACCGTGGGAGGGCCCATTTTTTTGTATTCCTCGTAGCCGGTTGGATCGGCGACGTCGATTTCGGTAATGACATACGCGGCCATCTTCTCCTCCTCTTCTTCTTTATCGGCGCGCTCCCACCGCCACCGTCTTCCTTATCTCTTTCACCATGCAGGCGGCGGTCTCGGGACAGAACACGGCGAACTCTTTGGTATTCCGGACGGCCTCCGGCGCCTCCGACCGCTCCACCTTACGGTACCCCTGTTTTTTAAAAAAGCCTTCGGCCCTGCGCGTGAGCAGGTATAAAGTGATGATTCCGCGCGACGCGGCGTACCCTTCCATCTTCTCGCAGAGCGTTCTCCCCAGCCCCTTGCCCCGATAAGACTCTTTTACCGCCACCGAGCGGAGCAGACCGGCACTGCCCAGCGCCTCGAGCCCGACGACTCCCACGAGAACGCTCTTGCCTTTGGCCACTATAAAATGGCGCAGGTGCTCGGAAATGTCCTCAAAGAGCAGGCCGCACTCCGCCAGGAGGCTCTTGACCGCCGCCTCATCCGCGGGCCTGGCGAATGAAAAATCAATACCTTTCAATTTCACGGTCATGCCTTGCGCCAAATTGCCTCGGAACGAAACCCGTAGAGAAAAAGCGCGACGTACTCAGCCATGAAGATCGCGTAGAAAACGGCGATAATGACAACCATCTCCAGCCAATCAAGGCCGTGAAAGCCGAACAGCCCGTTCCACAAGAAATTCGTGGACACGTCCCAGACAAAGACCACCGGGAGCCAGGCCTTCCAAAAGAGGCTCTCCCCGATGCTCTTTTGATAAGCGTACCCGAAAAGCCCGGCCAGGCTGACGAGCGAGATGGGAAAATCCAACAGCTTGATCATATCGAGCCCCCGCACCAGGAACCCGCCGAACAGAAACCCCACGACCATCAGGAGAAACCAGAAATATATTTTCCAGAAGATATGAGTTTTCACGGCCTGCTGGTAAACCCTACTACGTAAACATGTGGGAGGATCAATTTCTTACAAGCGAAAAGCCGTATTGCTGGCTGGCTTCCATGAAGTGACGGTCGAAGGCAAAAGCTTGGCGGCAGCCGGTACCGTCCATAACCACGAAGACCGGTTCACTCATTTCTCACGCTGTAAGTACGCACGCATGTTCTCAGAGAGATCTTCAGGGCCTTCTCCGATGCCAACAATTCCTAGCGCCCACTCAATATCTCTCTTGCTCCTCTTAACTGGGGTTTTGAGCCTCCTCTTTGCCTCTGCCAGACTAATCCCTATCCGAAGTGAAGACTTACGGGAGACTTGACGGGCGTACCGGCTGGAACTACTCTCCTTGACCATCGGCTCCTTCTTGGCCCTAGCTCTTCCAGAAGAAGAATATTTTCTATTTTTCATTGCGCTACCCCGAAGCCTGTAATGAATATATCATACCCTTAAACACCCGTTTCGCAAACAAGAATTTTCAACGCTCATGCTCGGCAGACTGTTGGCAAGGAACTGAAAACACTGTAAAAATGAAGGTGATTGCTCGCATACGAGCCCCGGTAAAACTATGAAGCTTAAAGACAAAGCCACTCTCATCTCCGGAGGCGGGCGAGGGATCGGCAAGGCGGTCGCGCTGGCCTACGGCCGCGAGGGGGCGAGGCTCGCCATCTGCGCCCGAACAAAAGCTGAGATCGAAGAAGCGGCAAAGGAAATAAGCGCCCTCGGGGCCGAGTGCCTCGCGGTCGTCTGCGATGTCTCACTGGAAGAGTCCGTAGCCAAGATGGTGCAAGAGGTCCAGGGAAAGTTCGGCAGGATCGACGTCCTCATCAATAACGCCGGCGTCATGACGCGCCCCACGCCGCTCGTGGAGCTGGTGGTGAAAAAGTGGGACTACACGATCAGCGTGAACCTGCGC
>JACPDC010000286.1 GCA_016184235.1 Deltaproteobacteria bacterium
GCCGGAGCGAAGATTTCGTCGGCGTCATCCAGGGCCGCGACCAGGCGATGACCTCGGAGCTGGCGCTCAAGAAGGATGGGACGATGCTGGGCTTGAAGGTCCGAGTGGTGGCGAACCTCGGCGCCTACCTCTACGCGAACACGATCACTCCCGCCCAGCGCATGATGGCGATGGCCCCGGGCTGCTATCAGATCCGAAACGTTCATGTCGAGGTGGCGGCCGTGTTTACCAATACCGTTCCCACCGGCCCTTATCGCGGCGCCGGCCGGCCGGAGGCGGTGCTGAATATCGAGCGGCTCGCCGACAAGGCGGCCGCCGAGCTGGGGCTGGACCGTCTGGAGGTCCGGCGCAAAAATTTCATCCAGCCGGAGCAGTTTCCGTACCGCACCGCCGTGGGAGTGGAATACGACTCCGGCGACTACGAGAAATCGCTCGCGGAGGCGCTGCGGCTTTCCGATTATCAGGAGCTCATCCGCTATCGCGATCAAGCGCGCGCGCGCGGCGAGCTGGTCGGCGTGGGGATCTCCACCTTTGTCGAGCCGAGCGGCGGCGCCGGCTTCGAGAGCGGCACCGTGCGGGTGGAGCGCACCGGCGAGATCACGGTGCTGACGGGCGCGAGCTCCCACGGCCAGGGACATGAGACCGTCTTCGCCCAGGTCGTGGCCGAGAAGATGCGCCTCTCCATGGACCACGTCGCCATTCGCCATGGAGACACGCTGGCGATCCAGCAGGGGGTCGGCACCTTCGGCAGCCGCAGCGCGGTGATGGCCGGCGGCGCGATGGCGCAGGCCGTCGACCGTGTCATCGAAAAGGCCCGGCGCATCGCCGCTCACCTGCTTGAGGCTGCCTCTGAAGATATAGTTCAGGCCGACGGCGGCTTCGCTGTCGCCGGCGTGCCGGATAAGAAAGTAACCTGGCGGCAGGTCGCGGCCGCGGCCCACGGGAGGCTACCGCGCGGGCTGGAGCCCGGGCTTCAGGAGACGGTCTTTTTCGATCCCAAACGGGAGGCCTGGGGCTTCGGGGCCCACGTGGCCGTGGTCCGGGTCGACCGGGAGAGCGGCAAGCCGACGGTTGAGAAGCTCGTGCTGGTCGACGACTGCGGCGTCATTCTCAATCCGATGATCGTCGAAGGGCAGATCCACGGCGGCGTGGCGCAGGGGCTGGCGGAGGCGTTCCGGGAACAGATGCTCTTCGGCTCGGAAGGAGAGATCCTGACCGGCTCATTAATGAATTACGCGGTGCCGCGCGCCGGCGATATGCCTCCGCTCATCCTCGGCGAGACCGTTACACCGAACCCCTTCCATCCTCTCGGGGTCAAAGGGGTGGGCGAGGCCGGCACCAACGGAGCGCCGGCCGCGGTGGCCAACGCGGTCATGGACGCCCTGGCCCCGCTCGGCATCCACCAACTCGACATGCCCTACACGGCGCCGAAGCTGTGGAAGGCCATCCGGGAAGCAGAGAAGAAGGCAACAGGCGATAGGTAAGCATGTTTTGCTATTGCCTATTGCCTACTGCCTAATGCCTTCTTATAGCGGCGTCGTGCTCGCCGGCGGCCGGCGATGGCGCGTCGTCTGCTCGTAGGCGTAAGCGAGCCTGATCATTTTTCCATCGTCGTAGGGCCGTCCCAGGAAGCTCACCCCGGCGGGTAGATTATCGCGCGTAAACCCCGCCGGGACCACGATCGTGGGAACGAATACCAGAAACGTGTTCAGATGCGGCGCCCCCTTCTGGTCTACTCGCGTCCAGCCTGTTGTCCGCCATGACCTTTAAGAGATTGGTCATCAACTCATCCTGCGCTTTAAGCGACTCGTAGTGTTCCATCGGTTCCGGCGCTCTCTTGAAGCGCGCCTGCGAGTGCGGCACGACCTTGGCGAAGTCTGGCGCGCGCATCGCCTCAGCGCGCGACTTGAACGGGGCCTGGGCGCTCCTGCCGAAGTAGAGCCGGAAGCCTTCCTCTGCTCCGGTGGGGCTCACCTTCCGTTTTGCCAGCAGCTCTCTGAGCCTCGGGATCACGACCGGATCAACGATCTCCGCGCCGGCGGCTTCGAGCTCCGCCACCGCCCTGTCGAAGACCTCGGTGATTCTTTTGAAGTCTTCCGAGTCCGGCTCCGAGCCGAGACCCATCGACTCGCGCAAGATCCCGAGGCGCGCTCCTTTCAAGCCGTTCTGGTCGAGAAATTTTGTGTAGCTCTCCGGAGCATGACCAACGCCCCGGGCCGTTACAGGATCCTCGGGATCATAGCCGACCATCACATCCAACAGAATCGCCAGGTCTCGCACCGTTCGGGCCATCGGACCGAGAGAGCCGTTGATTTCCGGCCAGCCGGCATAAACGCCGCCCCGGCTCACCAGCCCGGCGGTCGGACGTATCCCCACGACGGAGTTCCAGGTCGAAGGCCTGCGGATAGAGGCCAACCCTTCCTGTCCTACTGCCACGGTACAAAAGTTTGCCGCGACGCTCGCCGCCGAGCCGCCGGAGGAGCCGCCGGCCGTTCGATCCAGCGCGTAAGGGTTGCGCGTCGATCCGAAGAGGGAGCCGTGCGTATCCCCTCCCCCTAATTCGCCCAGGGTGGCCTTTGCCAGGACAATCGCTCCAGCTTTTTTCAGCTTTTCCACGACGAAGGCATCTCTATCCGGGTAGTAATCTTTGAACAACAGCGAGCCCAGCGTTGTCGGCATGCCTTTGGCGTCGGCCTGATCTTTAATAATCACCGGAATCCCGTGCAGCGGCCCCACGAGACCCGAAGCCTTGAACGCGCCGTCAAGCCGGTCCGCCTCTTCGAGGGCGCTAGGATTGATCGTGATGATCGCGTTGATGGCGGGCCCCTTCTTGTCATAAGCCTCTATGCGGTCCAGATACATCCCGACCAGCCGGCGCGCCGTGAGCTGGCCCGATTTGTAGGCGCTGTGAATCTCCTCTATGGTCGCCTCCAAAATGGTGAAAGGCGCTGATAAACTCATACGCTCCTCTCCTCGCGAGGGGGCTTGCCGAGCAAGCCGAAAGCACCAGTCGTGCAGGTTCAAAGAGCCCACAGGTCTATTGCTTTCGGCGCGCGAGGCGAGTCCCCGAACGAACTTTTTCAGATTCCCATATTGTCTTCAGGCTTCCGTTTTACGCTATCCTTCACTCGCGGTATGCCGCGCCAATCGCCGGACATCCAGAATTCCGTCAGGCTGCCGAGAACGCCCAAGGCGATACTGACGGCCAGGATAAAATACCACAAGGCGCCGCCGACGCTGCTGATCAGGGACATAAGGATCGCCACGATCTTCGCCGTTCCGCCGCCCAGCAACGCGCCCATGAGAAGGCGCATGGCGCGCGGAAAACCGAACTTTGTCGCGTAAATTCCCCACAGCGCGCCGACCCAGAAGGCGAAGCAGGGGCCCAGCGCTATGGCGAAGATCGCGCCCGCCCCGCCGCCCTTGGTCGACGATTCCTCGAGCGTCTCCGCCTCGGTTGTGCCGTCGACGCGAACCTCTCCCTGGATCGCCTGAAAAATATAATGAACTCCCGCGTGAATGCCCAGATCGCGTCTGAGGCCGTCGAAATAGAGGCCCACGTGGGCCTGTAGTTTTTGGCTCGCCTGAGGCTCGGGGAAGAGCTGCCGCAGCTCCGGCCCCACCTGGAGGCCGACCTTTCGCTCCTTCAAGGCGACGAGAAGCAGAAGCGAATTGCGCAAATCGGTCTCGCTGAGCGGCAGCTTCCGGAAGGCCCTCCGGCCGAACTCTTCCAGATCGTCGTTTTCAAGGCTTCGCACCGTAACAACGACGATGGTGCGGCCGCTCTGCGTCTTGAACCGCCTGAGCCGCTCCTGCAGATCATGAGCGCTCGCCTCCGGCATCATCCCGGCAAAGTCATTGAGGGACTCCTTGAGGGGCGGAACTTCCAGTGCGGGTGAAGAAGAGCCGAATATCAGGCCGGCAAAAAGGGCAAAGCCAAAGAATACAATTCTAGCCAATATCTTGACGCGCTCCGTTTCAGACCCGCCGGGACCGGTCAGGGCCGCGATCTTACACCACAACAGAGACGACTGGAAGCCGCCAGGCGAGAGGAGAGAAGCGACGCTTCACAACTCCTCAACATAACGCGCCATGCGCTCGCGCATGGCCGCGTCGGGAAGCGGCCCGACACCCGCCTGCATGTTGTCTTTGAGATGCGCGACCTTGCTCGTCGCCGGGATGGCGCAGGTGATTGCCGGGTGGGAGATCACAAACTTGAGAAAAAACTGCGCCCAGCTCGCGCAGCCGATCTCCGCGGCCCACGGCGGCATAGCCTTGCCGCGCACCCTGCGGAACAGCGCCCCTTCGGCGAACGGGCGGTTGACGAGCACCGCCAGGCGCCGCTCCGCCGCGAGCGGCAGCATCCGCTCCTCGGCGCCGCGCTCGGCGATCGAGTAGTTGAGCTGCACGAAATCGAGCTCCTCGCTCTTAAGCACGCGGCCGAGCTCGTCGTAAGCGCCTTGGGTGTAGTGTGTGACGCCGATATAGCGGACCTTGCCCTGCTTTTTCCAGCGCCTGAGCGTAGCCAGGTGAGCGCGCCAGTCCACCAGATTATGCACCTGCATGAGATCGATGCGCCGCGCGCGCAGCCGCCTGAGCGACTCTTCCATCTGACGGATGCCGGCCTCCCGCCCGTTGGTCCAGACCTTGGTGGCGAGGAAGAGCTGCTTCTGCGCGCCGAGCTCGGTCGCAAGATCGCCCAACACCCCTTCCGACTGCCCGTACATCGGCGAGGAGTCCACCACGCTGCCGCCGAGCCGCACAAACTCGCGGAGCACCTCCTGGAGCGGGGCGCGCTCGGAGGCCGCCTTGCCGACATCAAAGGTCTGCCAGGTGCCGAGACCGATGGCGGGCAGAAGCTCTCCCGTGCGCGGAACCTGCCGTCGTATTATTAAGGATGGCGTGGCCCCCATACCGACCCCGGCAAGGGCGATCGCACTCGCGCCCAGGGCGAACTCCAACAACTCGCGTCGCGAATAGACTCTTTGCGACGACACGACAGCCTAAAGCCGATAATCCTCGCCGCCCGATGTGCCGCGACCGGTCGCCAGGTCTCTTATGCGACCAAGGCGAACCGCGATAACCAAAGACAAGAGAAGCTGCAAAATAAGATAGGCCCCTAGAATGAGCGCGCCCCAGTAGGCCAAGGCGTACAAACGATCCAAGTCGGAGCTCAGCTGGCTCTCTATTTTCTCCGCCTTGCGCCCAACTTCAAAAAGTCCCACGATCGCTACATCGCGCGTTCGGGCTTTGTCCCAGCCGCCTCGCTTAACGGCCTCAGCTCTCTCGATGAAGCTTTTGTCCTTCCAGGCGGCTTCCCGCGCGGCGGCCTGCGCCGCTGCAACCGGGGAGGCGGAAGCGGATAGTAAAAGTAAACCCCACGACAGTCTGAACGCCCTGCTCAGCATGAAACACCCTCCTTTCCCGGGAAACGAGTTGCTATTGCAACACCATCTTCAGCCGAGATCAATCGGGTCTTTACCTGTCCACCCACCCCCTGATGACGTGGTTGAACGCCTCGGGCTGCTCGCGGTAGCAGAAGTGGCCGGCGCGGTTCAAGACATGCATTTCGGAGTCCGGCGTGCTCTCGGCGATCAGCTCGAAGAGCAGCTGGCCGCGCTTTAACGCCGCTGTGGGGTCGTTATAGCCCCAGATGACCAGCGTCGGGGTCTTGAGCTTCCCTTGCATGATCCAGTTGAGCGTCTCTTCCTTTTCCAGCGCAAGCTGCGGGAGAAAGCGGCTCTTTTTAAGTCCCTGCTCCTCCATTTTTTTTACCGCCTCCTGGTACTTCGGAAGCTGCGCGATCTCCGCCGCGCCGTCCAGCAGAGAATCGGTGATGTGCTTGCCGTCGTAAGAATAGTGCTCGATCACCCAGCGCTGGCTTTCCCGGCTGAGCCGGGGCTTCGGGGCGGCGGCCATGATCTGCTCGGTCTTGGAGGGGCCGGGAGAGAGCGTGCCGCTGTCCACGATGATGCAGGAGCCGATCAGCTCCGGGTGCTCGAGCGTGAGCCGCGTCACCAGGTAGCCGCCGCGCGAGTGGCCGACGACATGGACCTCGTTGAGCCCCATCTTGCGGAGAAAGCCGGCGGCGTGTCCCACCACTGCGGCCATGGTGTAGTCTTCATCCCTCTTCGGATTATCCGTGTGGCCCTGTCCCAGCTTATCCACGGCGATGACGCGAAACCACTGCGCCAGACTGTCGAAATTGAGCTCCCAGTCGAGCGCGCTGTCGCAGGCGTCGGTGGTGCCGAAGTGGCTCCCATGGAACAATGCCAGAGTCTTTCCGCTCCCCTTCTCGAAATAGCGGGTGCGGATGCCGTCCACATCTATAAAGCGCGCGCCCGTCATCATCACAGCTCCTCCTCTAATGCAAAGGTATTTAATTTAGTGACAATCGAGCATTAGAGCATTAGACCGCAATGGAGCATTTTGACTCCCAATTCATTGCTCTACTGTTCCACTGCTCCATTGCTCCAAAGCAAACGCACTAATTGCGTTTGCTTTAAATCACGCCCTTTTCCTTCAACTCGGCAAGCCCCTTCTCGTCCCGGCCGAGCGGCTTGAAAAACTCCAGATTGTGCTCGCCGAGCTCCGGCGGCGGCGCCGGATGGGGAATCTTGGTCTCGCTGTAATCCACCGGGAAGCGCACGGTGCGGATCGCCGGCTTATTCTCCCGCTCGATGCGGATCTCCATGTCCATGTGCCGGATGTGCGGATCCTCGAACAGCTCGGCCATATCGTAGACCGGCGTGTACGGCACATCCTCGGCCTCGAGCCGCTCGAGCCAATAGGCGCGCGGCTGCTCCTTCATGATCGCGCCGAGCACCCGCTGCAGCTCCTCGTAGTTGCCCCGCCGCTCCGTCCGCGTCTTGAAGCGCGCATCCTCGATCAGCTCCGGATGGCCCGCGGCCTTGCAGAGCCCCTCCCAGAATTTCGGCGGCGAGGAGAGATGGATAGCCAAGAGGCGGCCGTCGGAACAGGCGAAGGCGTAAGTCTGGGAGTTCCTCGGGCGGCTCGTCGGCCCGGGGATCTTCCCTGTGGCCAGGTACTCGGTGGCGGGCGCGTTGAGAAAGGCGAGGACGGCACCGGCCATGGAGGTCTCGACGTACTGGCCGCGGCCGGTCTTTGCCCTGGCGCACAGCGCTCCCAACACCGCCATGGCGCCGAAAACGCCGCCCAGGCAGTCGGCATAGGCGGGTCCGATCGGGCGCGGGTTTTCGCGGTCCATCAGGAGACTCAGCATGCCGCCGAGCCCCTGTCCCACGGTGTCGTAGGCCGGCCTGTGGGCGTACGGGCCGGTCGCGCCCATGCCGGTAATCGAGCAGTAGATGAGCCTTTCATTCAGCGGCCTAAGGCTCTCATAGTCGATGGCCAATTTCTTCGTCACGCCCGGCCGGTAGTTCTCCAGCACCACGTCGGCCTTTTTGCACAGCCCGTAAAAGAGCTCGCGCCCCTCGGCGGCCTGAAGATTCAAGGTGACGCTTTTCTTGCCCCGATTGTAAGACCAGAAATTCGGCTGGTCTCCTCCCAGATCCCAGCCGCGGAAGGGATCGCCCCCTTTGGGGTTTTCCACCTTCACCACTTCGGCGCCCATGTCCGCGAGCAGTACGGCCGCGTAGGGCCCGGAGATAAAATTGCCCAGCTCCAAGACTCTCACTCCATCCAAAGCGCCCTTCATGGCTTGCTCCTTTGATCTTTTCTATTTCTCGCGCAGCCGGGCCCGCAGCGTCTCAGTCCCCTGCTTATCCACTTTTCCCGTAGCGCCGTCCAGAACCACGCCGTAGTCGGCTGCGCTCTCGGCCGAGATATAGCCCTCGCGGACATCGGCCGCAACCAGCTCGGGATCGCGCTCCAGGGGATCGCCCCAGCCGCCGCCGCCGGCGGTAAGAAAGACGACCCGGCTTTCCGGAGAGATGGGATAGCGAGTCTGCTTTTTCACCGCGGCCCACGGGGAACCGGGCGAGCTCTGCACCTTCGCCTCGCAGATGGTTCCCGGCCGCCCGCCCCAGAGGCCCCAGGGCGCGCAAAGGGTCCGCTCCAGATTGAAGTTCACCGCCGCGGGATAGCGCGAGCGCACCGCAAGCTCGACGCCGAGGCCGCCGCGGAAACGGCCGGCGCCGCCGCTGTCCTCGCGCAGAGAGAATTTTTCGAAGAACAGCGGGTAGCGCGATTCCAGGAGCTCGATCGGGGTATTGCGCACGTCCCCCTGGCAGATCGAGACCGCCCCGCTCGGCCCGTCACTCGTCGGTCTGCCGCCCCAGCCCCCGCCCATCATGTTGAGACAGACATAACGTCTCCCGGTCGATAGATCCGTGCCGTAGAGGGCAAAGCCCCCCATCTCCGGGCGGCCGGGCGCTCAAAAACTTGCCCGGCGGCAGAATGACTTCCAGGGGCCGAAAGCAGCCCTCATCCACCGGATGGGACGGCAAGGTAAGCGCCTTGAAGGCGACGCGCGCCGCCGCGATCCCGCCCGAGACGCCGCAATTGATCGGCCCCTTGACCTGATCGGCGACTTCGGAAAAATCCACGCTCATGTTATCGCCGCGCACCCGAACCGTGACCTTGACCTCGACCGGCTTCTCCAGATCCTGGCCGTCGTTGTCGAGAAAGGATTCCGCCTGGTACTCGCCGTCCGGAATCGCGGCCACCGCCAGGCGGGCAAGCTTCTCCGACTGATTCCACATCTCCTCGATGCATTCTCTCAGGGTGCCGGCGCCGTAGCGGCGGAAGAGCTCGGCCAGCCGCCGCTCGCCGAGGCGGCAGGCGGCGAGCTGCGCGCGCAGGTCGCCGAGACAGGATTCCGGGAAGCGGACGTTGTCCGCGATGATCTGCCACAGGTTCTCGTCGAGCTTTCCGCCGCGGTAGACTTTGATCGAGCGGAGCTGCAGCCCCTCTTCGTAGATCTCCGTGGTCTCGACCGAGCCGAAGCCGACGCGCCTGCCGCCGACATCGAGCCAGTGGGCGCGCACCGCCGGAAAGGCGACCAGCTCGCCGTCGACGAAGCACGGGCTGTAAACCACCACGTTGTTCAGGTGCTGGCCGCAGACATAGGGCGCGTTCATGACCACGGCGTCTCCCGGCTCGAAGCCGGAAAGGCCGAACTTTTCGATGCCGTCGAGAACCGCGGCGCCCATGTCGGCCAGAAAGATCGGCAATCCTCCCGAGTTCTGGGCGACGAGCTCTCCCTTCGGGTCGATGAGGCCGATGCAGTAATCCTGCACCTCGAAGACCATGGGGTTGTAGGCGGTCTTGCTCAGCACCGCCGCCATCTCGTTGGCGCAGGCGATCAGCGCCCCGCGCACGATCTCCAGAGTTGCCGGATCGATCTTTCGCATCACGCTTCCTCTTCTCCGATTTCGATAATCAACTCTCCTGTCGGGACGACCTCAAGGCGGTCCTGCGCCAGCAGCACCGTCGTCGATGCCGCCTCTTCCACGATCGCGGGCCC
>JACPDC010000287.1 GCA_016184235.1 Deltaproteobacteria bacterium
CGCGAGACGATCCTGAGATTCGGGTTCAGCCCGCGCGCGGTGAGAATCACGAAAATATTGTCCCGGTCCTCGGGAAAGGCGGTGATCAGCCCCCTGGCCTCCTTGATGCGCGCCCGCAAGAGAGTCTCGTCATCGGTGGCATCCCCCTCGACGTAGAGAAAGCGGCCGATCTTGCTCATCTGTTTGATCCTGTCGCTGTCCTTGTCGACCGCGATAAAGGCGACCTTCGTCTTCAGAAATTCCCCTGCGATGTGCCGCCCGGTTTCGCCGATGCCGCACAGGATGATGTGATCACTGAGCTTGCCGATCTCTGCATCCATTCTTCTCCTCCCGATCATGTCCGTCAGCGTGCCTTCCACCACGAAGGCCGTGGCCGCCGTCAAACCGTAGGTCAAGGCCCCCACGCCGACCATAATGAGAAACATCGTAAAGACCCTGCCTGCGGGAGTCAGCGGATTGGTCTCACCGTACCCTACCGTCGCCAGCGTGATCACGGTCATGTAGAGGGAATCGAAAAAGCTCCATCCCTCCACGACCTGGTATCCCACCACGCCGGCCACCATGGCCAGCAGCAGGAACATGATGGCTGTTATAAGTCTGCGCGCGGATGTGTCCATCTAGTGATGAGTTACAGACTGCCTGTCAGTCGTGTTTGCGCGCCCGCATGAGGTTCTGCGCCAGGCGCCAGCGCAAAACCTCCGTGGCCCCCTCCGTAATGCGGATGCTCCGCAGCTGGCGGTACCACCACTCCAGAGGCAGATCCCTGGTGAGCCCCACGCCCCCGTGAACCTGGATGGAGCGGTCGACGACCCGGCCCGCCATTTCCGCGCAGGTGATCTTCACCATATAAGAGAGGTTGCGCACGTCTTCACCACGGTCGTGACGCCAGGCGCACTCGTAGACCATCAGACGGGCGGCATGGAGCTCCATCGCGGAATCGGCGACCATGAACTGCACCGCCTGGCGTTCGGCCAGGGGCCGGCCGAATGTGACGCGGTGATGGGCGTAGTCGATCATCATGTCGAGAGCCCGTTGCGCGATCCCGACAGGCCGGGCCCCATGCCCGCGTATGCGCCCCTCCTGTATCCAGCTTTGCCCCAGCGAGAATCCCTCTCCGACTTTACCGATCACATCGGCCGCCGGGACTCTGACGTCCTCAAAGACGATCTGCCAGGGCGCATCGCCCATCATCGTCGGCCACTGCCGCTCCAGGATAACCCCGGGGCTCTTCATGTCCACCATCAAGCAGGTGATGCCTCCGCGCGCCCGTTTTTCCGGATCCGTCACCGCCATCACCTGGGCATAATCCGCGCGCCCCGCGCCGCTGATGAAGCGCTTGGTCCCGTTCACGATGAAGTAATCGCCGTCGCGGACGGCCCTGGTCTTCATGCTCGCAGGATCACTGCCGGCGTCCGGCTCGGTCTGGGCGAAGCAAACCTGCATCTCCCCCCTGAGGACCGGAAACAGAAAGCGCTCCTTCTGGTCCTCGTTGCAATGAAATAATACCGGCCGGACCTGAGGACCGAAAATCTCGACGTGGCGAAACGGGACCGCCACGCTGCGCGACAGCTCTTCAGTGATGATGCAGCGCGACAGAAGATCCAGCCCGGCGCCGCCGTATTCCTGAGGGACGTCGAGCATCCACAGGCCGAGCGCCTTGGTCTTCTCCTGCAAAGGCTTGAGCAGATGCTCCGGCATGCCTTCCTCTTCCCCGGGCCGGTACTCGCGCTCGAGCGGGATCAGCTCCCGGTCGACGAAGCGCCGGACGGTCTCCTTGAGCATCTGCAGCTCTTCAGGCAGGTCGAAATCCATCCCTAATTCTCCGAAGCGGGCCTTCGAACGTTCAATCGCTTCGCTTGTCTTGTCTCTCAGTTTGAGCCGTTCAATTCGTTCCATCGCTTTGCTCCGTTCCAATCGTTCAACAACTTGAACGACTCAAACTACTCGAACGGCTCGAACGACTCCAACTGTTTACCCTTTCGCTAGGCTTTTTTCCGCTGATAGGCGCCGAAGCCGGGCCGGTAGGTCTTGTCATCAAGGAACTGTTTGGTGCCCTCTTCGCGCCCCTTCTCCGGGTCCGTCGCCCGCAGCGCGGTGCCCTTTGCCGCCATATAGTCCTCGGCCTGCCAGTAGTCCATGGTCCGGCACAGCTTGTAGACCTCCTTGGCGGCCCGCAGGGTGTGCGGGTTCTTCTCCTTGAGCTTGTCCGCCAGCTTGATCGTCTCTTCGCGCAGCTTCGCCCGCGGCACGGCAAAATTCACCAGCCTCATCTCCGCGGCCTTTTTCCCGTCGAAGGGGTCCCCCGTCATGATGTAGTACATGGCGTCGCGATAGCAGAGGGCGTCCGCCAGCACGCGGCTTACCAACCCGCCCGGAAAGATCCCCCAGTTTATTTCGCTCAGCCCGAACACCGCGTCCTCCGCGGCGATGGCGAAGTCACAGGCGATGAGCGGCGTGAAGGCCCCGCCGAAGCAGTAGCCGTTGACCATGGCGATGGTCGGCTTGGGGAACGTGAACAGCCGCCGCCAGCGCCACTCCTGCGACGCCCAGCTCGCGCGCCTCCTCTCTACGGGATTGTTGTCCGTGGCGCGGAAATACTCCCTTAAATCCTGCCCTGCGCACCAGCTTTCTCCGGCCCCGGTCAGGACCAACACCCTGGTCTCCCTATCGGTCTCCAGCTCGGTGATCGCATCGAGCATGTCGTAGTGGAGCTGCGGGTTCATGGCGTTGCGCTTTTCCGGACGATTGAGAATCACCCACGTGATTCCATTTTCCTTCTCCACTTTGACGGTTTGGTAAGTCTTCGCCATTGTTTATACCTCCTTATAGTTCATTTCGTTCGTGTGGGACGAAGCATATGAGAGCCGTAAATGAGATGTCAAGCATCTTCGCTATTTCTTCACTTGATCGATAAACTGCCGGAGAAAATTCAGCACCTCGGCGGGAGCCTGCATGACCTTCTGATAGAGTCTGTCCGCCTCCTCGCCCGTCTCGAACCTCGGCGCAAACCTCATCACCCTCTTCGCGTCCGCGAGAAACTCCTCGTCCCGCGCCAGGGAGACAAAGGCCTGCCGCAAAGCCGCTGCCGCATCAGGCGGAGAGCCTGGCGGTAGCAGGATAACCCGGCTCATATTGACGTTCGAGATGTTGGCGGCCTTGAGCGCCTCGTACTTGATCCCCGACGGGGGTTTGCCGAATACCTGGCTGTAGAGCTGGGTGAACGAGGGGAGTTCCGGGACATCCGGGCTGGCTTTCACGTCGCCTTGGGGTGTGACCAGGTCATTGTAATAGATGGGGGTGACGATGCCGGTCTTCACCATGTTGGGCTCCACCTGGGAGCGGTAGGCGGGCAGCGTCTCGTCATGATACTGTATCTCGTTGCGCTGGACCGCCAGCCGGGCCTCGGAGCTGCTGTTGTAGCCGGTCACGTAATCGTACTTGAGACCCAGCAGATCGAAGGAGAGGCGAAAGCGCACGTCTTTGGAGCTGTCAAAGCTCAAACCGCCGGCCCTGAATTTTTGCGCCTTGATGATATCCGCCGGCTTCTTGATTCCGGGAGGCACATCGGAGCGAATGTAACAGACGGTGATTCCCTGCAGCGCCGCGATAAAGGGGAGTCTCGCCAGGCTGACGCGCAGGGCCGGATTTTTCAGCTGTTGATGAAACAGGGTGCCGGTAAAATAACCCAAGGTGAGGCCGTCGCCTTTGGCGACTTCCCCCAGGTAGTTCGCGGCTATCACGCCGCCGGCCCCTCCCATGTTCTGCGCGATGACGGAGGGCTGGCCGGGTATGTGTCTCGCCAGGTGGCGGGCTATGATTCTCCCCTCGATGTCCGTGGGCCCTCCGGCCGCAAAGTTGATCAGCACGGTAATCGTCTTCCCCTGATAAAAAGGCCTCTCGGCCGCCCGAGCTTGGACGGTAAAAGCGAGAACGGAGCAAAAGAACGATAGAGCGGCGCGTACAACAATCTTCATGACGGACCCTCCTTTCCCTTGGGACTAATGCCGTCCCGGCGGGGTTTGTCATCCCCCCCCTTTCCGTTACGAACGCGTCAACACGAATAGCTCCATGAATCTTTCGACCGGTGTCGCCTGCAGGGCTTCGAGGTCAAGACAGAGACTTACGATCTCCTTGCAACGCTGCGGCGGGAGTCGCGCAGCCAGATTGGCCTCGAATTTCTTAATCAGCAGCGGGATACCCTCACCGCGCCGCCGGCGGTGGCCCACCGGATACTCGACGGCGACGTTCTCTGTGCGAGACCCGTCTTTGAAAGAAATCTGCACGGCATTGGCTATGGAGCGCTTCTCCGGATCAAGGTAATCCTTGCTGTACCGCGGCTCCTCCACAACGATCATTTTTTCGCGCAGCGCATCAATCCGCCGATCTTGAGCGACGCCGTCCTGGTAATGATCGGCGGTAAGCTCTCCGAAAATAAGCCCGATGGCGACCATGTACTGCAGGCAGTGGTCCCGGTCGGCCGGGTTATGGAGCGGTCCGCTCTTGTCGATAATCCGGACCGCGGACTCCTGGGTCGTGATCATAACCTTTTCGACTTGATCGAGGCGATCCCTGACCCTCCCGTGCAGCTTGAAGGCGCATTCCACCGCGGTCTGGGCGTGGAACTCCGCGGGAAACGAGATCTTGAAAAGCACGTTCTCCATGACATAAGAGCCGAACGGCCGGGGAAGGGAAAACGATTTGCCGTCAAACAGAGCGTCATAGAATCCCCAAACCTTCGCGGACAGGGCCGACGGATAGCCCATTTCTCCCTTGAGCGCCATGAGCGCCAGGCCGACACCCCGGCTGGTGGCATCGCCTGCCGCCCATGATTTGCGCGAGCCCGTATTGGGAGCGTGGCGATAGAGCCTGAGGCTTCCTCCGTCAACCCAGGCGTTGGAGACCGCGCTCAAAATCTGCTCCCTGCCGCCCCCCGACAGCGCCGTCGCCACCGCAGCGGTGGCGACTCTGACGAGGAGCACATGATCCAGACCCACGCGGTTGAAGCTGTTTTCCAGCGCCAGAACTCCTTGAATCTCGTGCGCCTTGATCATAGCCGTAAGCAGGTCCCGGACCGTAAGGGGCTGATGGGTTGCCGGTTCCTTCGCCCGGCTGATAAAATCCGCCAGCGCCAGAATGCCGCCGAGATTATCCGAAGGATGTCCCCATTCGGCCGCGAGCCAGGTGTCGTTGAAGTCGAGCCAGCGAACCATGCAGCCGATGTTGAAGGCGGCGCGAACAGGGTCCAACTCCCAGTCGGTGCCGGGAACGCGCGCGCCTTTGGGCAACACCGCACCCGGCACGATCGGACCCAAGAGTTTGGCGCAATCAGGGTAACGCAATGCCAGGAGCGCGCATCCAAGCGCGTCCATCAGACAGTAGCGCGCGGTATCGTAGGCCTCCTTGCTTTCCGGCACATAGCCGGCCGCATAGTCGGCGATTTGCGCCATGATTGGATCCGGCGCCGGACGGACATTGGAGACCGGAGCGCCCATCCCATCACCGCTGCGAGATCGGGACAAAGGGCCGCGGCTCAGGCCCCACATACTCGGCCGTAGGACGGATGAGCCGGTTGTCGCCGCGCTGCTCGATGATATGCGCCGACCACCCTGAGATGCGCGAAACGACAAAGAGCGGGGTAAACATCGGCGTCGGAATGCCGCACAGGTGGTAGGCCGTCGCGCTGTAGAAATCCAGGTTGGGAAACAGCCTCTTCTCCCGCCACATCACCCGCTCGATGCGCTCCGAGACCGGGTAAAGCCGCTCGTCACCTGCGGCCTCGGCGAGCTTCTTGGACCACGCCTTGATAACGTCGGAGCGGGGATCGGAGATCTTATAAACGCGATGGCCGAAGCCCATGATGAGCTGTTTGGCAGCAAGCATGCCAAGAATGCCTTTTTCCGCCTCATCGGGAGCGGAAAAACGCTCGATCAACGCCATCGCGGCTTCGTTCGCCCCTCCATGCAAAGGGCCCCGCAGTGCGCCGATCGCCCCGGTCACGGCCGAATAGAAGTCCGGCAGCGTGGAGATAATGGTGCGCGCGGCGAAGGTTGAGGCATTAAACTCATGCTCGGCGTAAAGGATGAGCGAAACATCCACGGCGCGGCGCTTGAGCTCGTCGGGTTTCTTACCATGCAGCAGGCGAAGGAAGTGCCCGGCGGTGCTGCCTTCGTCGCTCGCCGTGTCGATTCGCCTTCCGCTGGCGTGAAGGTGATGCCAGTAGAGAAGAAGCGAGCTGAAGCACGCAGTGAGTCTATTGGCGACCGCGGTTTGGTCGCGGCCTTTTCCCTCCGGCTCGAGCGCGCCGAGCGCCGAGCAGCCGGTCCGCATGACGTCCATCGGGTGGGCGCTCGCGGGTATCTGCTCGAGGACGGTCTTCAGTGGTCCGGGGAGAGAGCGCTGCCCACGAAGAGCCTCCTGGTAATCGCTCAGTTCGGATTCTGTCGGCAGGCGCCCGTAAATCAGAAGAAAGGCCACCTCTTCGAAGGTCGCCTGCCCGGCGAGATCATTGATGGAATAGCCGCGGTAGGTGAGTCCCTTGCCTTCTTTGCCGACCGTGGCGATCGCCGTACGGCCGGCCACGACTCCCGCGAGACCGGCGGTTGTTTCGCTCGCCATCCGTCTACCCTCCGGGGCCACAGTTACACCCGCCACCCCATCCTTTGCAAGCGAGGAGTCGCTCGGGGGCTCGCCTCACCCGGCCAAAGCAATAGTTCGGTGGGCTCTTTGAACCTGCACGACTGGTGCTTTGGCCTTG